>USSR01000040.1 GCA_900557355.1 uncultured Bacteroides sp. | reverse complement strand
TGAGAGACATAAGATATATCTTTGTCTGTGCGATAAGCATTTTGTGCTTGAGCAATGCAAGTACAAAACAAAAAGAGAAGAAAGCAAATCTTTTTCATAACCACATTATTCAGTGTACTTAATAAAAATGCAATATTACGAAATCTTAATAAGAATAGAAAAGGAAAATTACTCCAATAACTACCACTCCACAAATCAACCAAACATTTAAAAGAATAAAAGCGTAAAAATCTCACAATTTTTATTTATGTTTATGACCTTATTTAACGGAAAGAGCCGCATAAAAAGTCATATATAAATAAAATCATTAATGGACCAATAACAATAAAGAAACTATTAATCTATCTTTCTCTAATTACAACAGGACTATTGTCCACTATACAAGTATCCGTCCAAAAAGAAATTGCTCCAGGGGTTATTAAACTACAAAAGGGAGAAATTGACCCTTTCACCCCCCCCTATTCTCTATTTGGCGGAAAGCCTGTTATAGAAACTATGAAGTCACTTCCTACAGCCAAGTTACCTTTCGACATTCAAGAAATACAAATAAAAATAACAGATAGAGGATGCTTGATAGAAGCCCCCTTGGAAGACAATGAACAAATCTATGGCTTCGGACTCCAGTTTGAAACCTTCGGTCAACGTGGCTTACGTAAACGTCCGATAGTGAACGACAACCCTCTAAACTGACTCGGATATACACACGCCCCACAAACATTCTACGTCTCTACCAAAGGTTATGGCATTCTCGTCAATACAGCACGTTATACCACTTTTTTATGCGGATCCAACCAAAAAAACAGCAAAATATACAAAACGCGAAAACCCGCAAACATATTTCCACCACCACGGAAGACTTATATAAAAATAGAAGCAATGGAGACAAAGTTTTTATCGACATTCCTGGTGCAAAAGGTATCGAAGTATTCATTATCACCGGACCGGAATTACTTGATGTAGTGAAAAAATATAATCTTCTCTCCGGTGGAGGCTGTCTCCCCCCAATGTGGGGACTCGGATTCAAATACCGTGTGAAAGGAGATGCTATACAAGATTCTGTTATGCGTTTTGCTGATTATTTTCGTAACAATCATATTCCATGTGACGTACTAGGGCTTGAACCCGGATGGCAAACGGCTACTTATTCCTGCTCGTACATATGGAGTAAAGAACGATTCCCACAACACAAAGAAATGCTAGCCCAACTCCAGCAGAAAGGCTATAAGATCAATTTATGGGAACACGCTTACGTACACCCCACCTCTCCCATCCGAAAAGCGTTGGAACCTTACCTTTATACAGCTTTCCGCACATACCAGCAAGAGGGAATACCTCCTTTTCGCCCGCTGCTGATGGATGATCCCAAGGATGAACGTCTGCGCACCATCAGCGATCAATACATGATTGGCAACGGAATGATGGCTGCTCCCCTGTACGAGAATAAGAAATCACGGAAAGTTTACTTCCCGGAAGGAGTCTGGTACAACTTCAACACCAATGAAAAGTACGAAGGTAACCGTGAATATGAGATAACAACCGAGCTTAATCAATTACCACTCTACGTACGTCAAGGAACGTTATTGCCTCTTGCCGAGCCTGTTCCTTATATAAATACGCAGACCGTATTCAACCTGAACTGTAAAATATACGGCACTCCCACCGCTACTTGCTAACTTTTCGAAGATGATGGTGTAAGCTATGATTTCCAGAAAGGGCAATTCAATCAGGTTACGTTGAATGCAGCTAAGGGAAAGGTCAAACTTACAAGAACAAAAGGCTGCAAGATTAAGAGATACCAGCTCAAAGGCTACGAATTTATCAACTAGAGCATGTCTTTTTAAGAAGATATACTTACTATATAACTTTCTTGAAAGAATATTTTCACCAGAGACACAATACGACAATCTCCCGCCCGAATATGTACCCGAAAACACATTTCCAGACAGGAGATCCACCATTATAGACAACAAAGTCCCTCTCTAAAGTTTCTTGATGGAGAAATCGGCAAAACGGATTTCTTCATCGCGCAACTGGTCTTGCCAGCTACGGTTCTCGCCCAGATAGCGGTAGATACCCCATTTGGGGCGAAGTCCCGTACAATCGGTGCGCCACATATCCATCTTTTGGGGATCGAGTTTCAAGAGAACTTTCCCGTCTTTCACGCGCATGATAGTTACTTCATAAGAACCATCCTCACCGAAACGTGCTTTCTCTTCCACCTCTACCCAGTTACCGAGGAAGTCGGCCAAATCCGCGCTGGCAATAGTCGTAGTACTCTCGCCACGCTTATCATAGCGCACACGTAACTGTTGTCCGCTCTTACTATTCGAATAGGCAGTCAGAGTGATGAGCGGAGAACTGACATCTGCCGTACCGGATGCGTTGTCGATACCTTTCAACTGGTGAAGATGGGAGAATTTGGTAGTTGTGCGAAATCCTGCCGGCAAACAGAATTTCCAACGGAACACCATTGTCTCTCCTTGCTGGCCAACAAGGCTTTGCGGAGATTTATTATCCGTTTTTATTTCATTCCGCTGACGGTCTGTGATATTCGGCAGACCACGGTCGTCGTCTATCGCAGCATGAATAAAAAATGCGAATACATATTTGTTCAACTGATTGTCATGTACCTGCTGAATATGCTGGAAATGCTCCGTTTTATGTTCGCGCGAAGAATCGGGAGCCTCGTGGTCGTAGCCCGAGCGCTTTATCAAGTCGTACGTTTTCGCGCTGTTGCCATCGGCTATTAATGAACCGTCCACTTGCTGTCCCAGTTGTCCGGGCTTCGGCTGTTCCTTGTCGTCTATCACTTCGGATGAACTATTGGAGCAGGCAATAAAAGCAAAGAAGGTTAAGAATAAGATTCCTGTTTTCATACGGTTTATTTCATATAGGTAGTCAGGAAATCGACAGACTTGAAGAAAATCTCTTCCATCTTATCAGAAGTCTTTGAACTTACGTTGTGGTCATAATACTTATATGTCAGCAGGTCGCAGACGCCTCCTTTTTTCTTTAGTGCCGATGCAAACATTTCACTTTGCTCACACTCTACCGTCACATCACACGTGCCACACACCAGCATGGAAGCAGGAACATTCTTCTTTGGAATGAGATTGATAGGAGATGCTTCACGCAGGACTTTCGGATCCCGGTCACAGAAATAAGCGATGCGTTGAGCATCTTTTGTCTTCATGGTGATGGCAGCCTTTTCCAGGTCATAGATACCGGAATAGCCAACAAGTGCTTTCGTTCCGGGAACAGTCATGGCAGCAACTGCCGCCAAGTGTGCACCTGCAGAAGTACCCAGAAAGCCGACACAGGCAGGATTTACATTCAATTCGGCAGCATGCTCCTGCACGTATTTCACAGCATCCAGAATATCCTGAATGGAGACTTTCACGGTTGCGTCGGATTGCGGTGCCAGTGTATAAGAGACACGTACACCTGTAATACCCTTTTGCTTTGCCAGGTATTGAGACAGAGATCTGGACGAACCATTATCTCCACGTGCCCATCCACCTCCGTGGATGTAGACCACGAACGGAGCGGGTTTGTCAGTCTCTGCAAAGTCTACTGTGAGTATCAGTTCATAGTCCTTATGTTTCTTATACACGATGTCTTTGGTAGCCACTCCCTTATAGTCCTTGCTTTTCAGGCGGTCCGGCTGATAGGTATAAGGCACCATCACATCGGGAATGGTATTCACATCGATAAACTTCGCATATTTCTTTGCATACAGCAACGCATAGGAGCCGTCCTCATTCTGCGTCATCTTCATGCCATAGCGATTGGAAAATTGCTGCGGTTGCGCTTCCTGGGCAAGGCAAAAAAGCGGCAGCATACACAAACATAAAATCAGTTTCAATTTCATGATATCACTTCATTAGGTGGGATAATCTTATTTCTTCTTTAAAATCAGATATGGTATCGTTTCTACATCCGACGTACTGTATTTCAGTCCGATGCGCTTTGCCGTATCTATGTACTTCTGATTGCCCAATGCCGTTCCCGCTTCATAAAGAAGAATGGCGGCACGCGACTGGTCGAATGGTTTAATCTGCTTGAACTTCCAACTTTCGGGGTTCAGATAATAAGGATATAGATAGTCTACTGCCTGCGAAGCCACTTTGCCGTTGGCGGCCGGAGTATTCCACAAGTTGAGACCTATCTGGCTGGTGATCTGATTGGCTTCCATCAGAGCTTCGAGAGCAAAAGTTGAATAATGCAGGGAGAGCGTCCGTTCCAGTTCTTGGGGTAGTGAGCCGTCGTCGGCAATCTGTGCACCCATTTTGGGGAGGATACTTTGCTCGGCTACTTCACGGATGCGGTCGGTGCGGTCCAGATAGGCGAGTACCATCAGGTGAATGGCTTCGTACCACAGGCCATGATTGTTGGCAGCATGAGATTCTCTTTGTCCCTGTGTGCTGTTCTCCATCCAATAACAGAAAGCGGTAGCCCAGTCATCGAGCTTTTTCTTGTCCGAGGCAGTCCAGCTTTTCGAGCTTTCTATCAATTTGGCAACTCCCAGTGCACGACTGAAACGACGGGAGTCAATGAAGCCCGAACCACGCATATTTTTCATTCCCGGAACGGATTGTGCATAAGTCATGTTGGGGTTCATACCCAATTTCGGGTCGATAAACCATGTTCGTAAATGATCGGCACAGGCTTTGGCGTAGACTTCTTTTCCGGTGATGTAATAGAGTACGCCCAAACAGTAGGCAGCGTCGCCAAAACGGTTGGCATTCTCACGTTCAGGGTATTCATAAACTTCCGGGTTGCGTTCGCCATCCTTACGGATATAGGGAAGCCCATCTGTCTTCGTGGAGTCCGGCCACCAGTATGGGGATAGAGTCATATAATCCCGGGGGTCCTTGCTGGGAGGTAATTTCTTTTTAGCTGTTACCGACAGAGGAGACATCTTTATATATTTCTCTGCCGCCTTTTCCTGTAATTCGATGTACTGGATCACCTCTTTATCGCCTTTCTGATAATCGGTCTTCAGCTTCTCGAGCAATGTTGCATTAAACGGTCCCAACGGTGCCGCATTCAGTACTCCCCAACAAAGGCATAGAGCCCATATAGCAAAGATTCGTCTCATAAATGTATTCTTTTAGAGTAGTGGAGATGAGTGGTTAAGATAAGATGTGTAATGGTAAGATTAATAGTGAAGCAAGTAAGAGGTAAGTTAGCAAAAGCAGGTAATCAGGGAATAAGCAACCAAACAGTAAGTAGTTGATTATAAAATATTTGCTACTTAACTACTCACTACTTGATTGCTAAATCTTTACTACTTATACTAGCTCCAGATTCGGTGATTCTTCTTTAAGAGAAGAAACAACCACCGTTAATATCAATATTCGTACCTGTCAGGTAAGAAGATTCGGAGCAAGCCAGGAAGCAAACCAGTTCGGCAACTTCATCAGCAGTTCCCTCACGACGCAATGCGTAAGAGCCTTTCATACGTTCACGATTCTCCGGTGTATTGAAGCGGTCATGGAACGAAGTAGCAATCGTACCCGGACAGATAGCGTTGCAGCGGATTCCTTGAGGACCGAGTTCTTTGGCCATAGAGCGGGTGAATGTCATTACAGCACCTTTGGCAGTTGCATACATGGAAGCTCCGTTGCCACCACCGTCGCGGGCAGCCAATGAAGAGAAGTTTACGATAGAACCACCCTCCGGCATCATCGGAACTACCTCACGGGTACAAAGGAATACGGAACGCATATTGACATCCATCAGGAAATCATACCAGTCTTCATCCTGTTCGGTGATTTTCTTACGGCCTACGATTCCGCCTACTACATTTACCAATACATCTACCTTGTCACCAAAAGCTTTGTTGCACTCTGCAAAAAGATTCTTCACCGCAGCAGCTTTCGTCATATCACCCTGAACAGCGATTGCTTCACCACCCACGTTTTTAATCAATGCCAGTGTTTCCTGTGCATCGGCTTCATTATCAAAATAGTTCAAACAAACTTTAGCGCCTTCTGCGGCTAATTTTACAGATATTGCGCGACCCAGGTCACGTGCACCACCAGTTACAATAGCAACTTTTCCTTCTAATTTCATAATTGTCTTTTTTTAAATACGTTTATTTATTGATTTGTTTAATCTCTCCTACTGTCAGGAAGATGGAGCACAACGATAGTGGTACCAAAGCTCCCAACAGACTGAATAATAAAATCCAGTTTGTAATATAGCTGGCAAAAAGAATAGCCAGAATTGTACCCAACACAGCCGAAGCACCTCCCAGACCTGCCAAAGAACCTACCGACTTGCCGCTATGCAAATCGCTCGGAATGGTCTGCAAGTTCGTCATGAAGAACTGGAAGCCTCCCAATACCAGTGCCATAAAGAGAATGGCAACCGGAGCCGTGGTAGACATGATAGCTGCCAGAATGGACGGAATAATTATAAATCCACCAATCAGCATGGCTGCTTTGCGGGCATAGTTCACAGTCTTTCCACGGTTTATCAGCCAACCGGAATACCAGCCCCCGGCAACACTTCCCAAAGCCGCGCCCACATAAGGTACCCAGGCAGAGAACGCCACCTCTTTTATATTCAGATGGAATACGTCGGCAAGGTAAAGCGGCAGGAAAGTTACAAACATCCACCAGATAGGGTCGAGGAAGAATCGGCCGAGAATGACAGACCAGTTCTTTTTCACACGCAGCAGTTCGCCCCAGCTCTTTCCTTTATCTTCTGTCTTTATCTCCTTTTCGGGCTGACCGCTTAGAATATAAGTACGCTCTTCTTCCGTAATCCAGGGATGCTCTTTCGGAGTTGCCTTATTGATTATCAACCAGGGAATCAGCCAGATCAATCCCAATCCACCAACTACAATGAAAGTCAGTTTCCAGCCAAAAGCGATGAACAGCATCAGAATGATAATCGGAGCAAGAATGGAGCCGATGGAAGCTGCCGCTCCAAACAATCCCTGTGCAAAAGCACGTTCTTTTTGCGGGAACCATTCGGCATTACTTTTCGTAGTGCCCGGCCATGGGCCGGCTTCACCCAAGCCCAGCATCATCCGGAAAAAGGTCAGTGAGAAGATTCCTCTGGAAAGAGAGGCCAGCGCATCCGCCGCTCCCCATACCAGTACACTCCAGAAGAAACCTTTCCGACATCCGATTTTATCGTACAACTTGCCGGAGACAAGCTGGCTGATGCCGTATGCAATCATAAAGAAAATCGTAATCAGGCCGAGAATGTCTTTCGCTTTCTGCGACGCATCGGGATCGTTACGGTCTATCAGACCGAGGTCGATGGCGATACCCTCGCGATTGGTGACAAAGGTGACTCCGTTCTTCTCTTTCATCTGCACATTGGCTACGCTGACCGAATCGCGGTTTCCGTTGGCGGCTGTCAGGATATACTGGTCGCCCACCAATGCGGCGTGGTTACCTTTATCGCTCAACGCCTCCGCCTCGGGCAGAAGACGATAGTCGATATTAGCCACCCACATATAGTTGAGCGTGCCTCTATCCAGATAATTGATGATGGTTATCAACATGATTAACCCGATAACCACCCATCTAAGTCCTTTTACTTTCATGCGCCTAGAGGTTTAAGAAGTCTGCACGCACGGGACTAAAAGTATCAATCAGAATACCAGCTTCCAGGCAAACGCATCCGTGCCATTCATCCGGTGCTACATAATAACCATCTCCGGCAGAAAGAATCTCTTTCTTATCGCCGATGGTGAGTTCGAATTTACCGCTCACCACGTAAGTGGCCTGGCTGTGATAATGCTCGTGCATGGTTCCTACCGCACCTTTATCAAATTTCACTTTGACCATCATCAACTGTCCGTCATACGCCATAATCTGACGATTGACACCCGGAGCGGGATTTTCCCACTTCAAATCTTTCTCAAACTGAAAAGTTTCACTACATGTTTTCATACTTTCTATCTATTAATGGTTTGTTCTCATTTGGCAAAAACTCCGCAACGACCGTTCCAGTCGTAATTCTTTCCTCCAACGGACAAGTGATGTTTATTCTTTTTGCTGTCTTCTGCGTTGGCCAGACAGAGTGTTACAGAATGTCCACCTTTATATATAGCTTTGATAACGGTGTATTCGGCCGTATCCATCACCACTTTCACTTCCTCGCAGGAGGATGTCAGATTGTTGGAAGTCTCCATCACTACGTCATAATCTCCATGCGTTTCGATGGAAGTAGCAAACGTGTGATTCTTCTGTTCCTTTTCTCTGATTAGAAACACTGTCTCGTTTCGCAAATTGAAATCCGGATCATTGGCTCCCAGGCGAAGCATCTTTAGTTCTGTCCGGGGAGTGGTGGCCGCGCTGATGGTATAGAGGCGATTGTCCTTGACAAAAGTGAAACTGGAGGTGTTCGTTTTCTCATTCTGTCCCCAGGCTTCCAGCCACAGATGCTGGTAACCGTTTTTTGTTCCGAGGGTTTGCAATCCGTTGCTTGCTTTGGTATATGGGAAATTCAGAGAAACGAAGTGCCCGTTATACCATAGCGGATAGTCGTATTGGTGTTCCTTGTCGGAGTTGGCCTGCAACACGTCCAGTATCAGCGGGAATTGCAGGAAAGGAGTAGTCACATACACCAATGTACGTTTCATTTCCACTCCGGAATATGCATTGGTTTCTTTGGCTACCATCACTTGGAAATGATCTCCGTTGAAATCACTGTAAATGATGTCCGAATGATAACGGGAAGACACTTTTATATCGCCGCCGAAATTGGACGTTTCATCAACCACCAGTGTGTTGTGTGCAATGGTCTGTTTGGCAAACGATTCGTTCTCACGTGTGTAATGTCCCTTATTCTTGGCTTCGATATTGAGAAAACGGGAAGCTCCGTAATCTGTCAGAATCTCGTTTCCATTATCATAATAGGCCATTGTGAGTTTATCGTAATGTCCGTGGCTAAGACCATGAGAAGTGGCTTTCAGGGTCAGGGCACTATTCAGTTTCGGGTCTGTCGAGCGAATCACGGCAATGCCTCCCTCGTCTCCTTTGCGTCCGTCGCGGAACACGCTGCTGCGATATACAATTGGAGCAGCTTCGCCACGGGCAATATCACGGGCTACCCGGAAACCACCGATTGTAGGCAGATAAGTATGCTGGTATTCGTTCGCTACGGAGAGCAATGATTTATCCGACGGATGGACATTGTATAGAATATCTGCAGCGTAAACCAGTTCCTGTGCGGAAAGTCCTTTCAGCAGGGCATCGTTAATATGGAAGAATTCTCCCTCATAAGATAGCTGTATCAACGTGGAAAGTGCTTTTGAGAGTATACTGTCGCGATAGCTGAAGATTTCCAGCTCCGGCAGTTTGTTTTCAATGCATTGGGCGAAGATGACGAAAGGCCAGATGGCATAACGTTGATAGTAGGCCCCCTCTGTGAAATAGCCATCGGGAGAGAATAGATAATCCATTTGACGGATGAATCCTCCGCGTTTGCCTGTTTCGTCGGAGCCATAAAGAGCTTTGTTCACGTAATCTTCACGATTCATGGCGAAACCAATCATACCTACGGCAGCCGTAGCCCAAGTGGCATGATTATGCATCTTGTTGAAAGTCTTATTGTTTGCATGGTTATCGCCCATACCATCCATGATGAAGTCCGCCATTGGGGCAAACAGATTCTTTTCGATGGTGGTGCGCTGCTTGGCCGAAAGTGTATGATAGATGCAATCGTATGCTACCGCTGTATGTACCAGCCATACACTTTCATTCAGCGTTTGCCAGAACAGGCGTCCGGGAACAGGGGAAAGTGATACGGGATGGAAACCCAGTGTGGGATAGAGCCTTGCATAGGCTTCCAGCATATCTGCTACGTAACGGGCGTATTTCTTGTCACCGGTCAGCTGATAGGCAACTCCGCAATGGAACATGGCATAATAGTTCGACTTATGCTGTTCGTGTACCACCCCGCCACCACCATCTGCCGGAATAGGAACGGAGATAGGAGAATTCAATGCTGCATCGGCTGCGCTCAATACTTCCGAGAGCGTTTTGTCGAATGCGGGCACGGTTCCCTTTCCTTCCCTCATCTCGTTCACTTCTTCCTGTGTGAAAAGAAGAGACGGATGTTGGGCAAACGAAAGGAGACATCCTCCCAAAACCATGAATATACAAATAATAAGTTTTCTCATCTAATCATTATTTTCTTGTTCCACTTACGATTACGGTTATTGCGGAAGCGAATTTTTTTTCAAACCAATAGAGAGTTTTTCCAATTCGCTGCCCGGCACTGGAGTATAATTGTATGCGTCGGCATTGATATATGCGGGACGGATATTATACATTTTTCCTTGTATAGCTTGGGAAGTGGTAGTTACCATTCTGCCGGAGTTCCACAGGTTACAGTTGGCTATGCGAACTTTCTCCCAGGTGGCCTCATCCAAACGGATGGTTGCTCCTCCGCGTCCGCTGTTGTCAAAATTACAATTCTCTACTGTCAGTACTTGTGGACCAATCAGGCGCATCACGCTTCCACGCTCTTTGTTACAACAGTCTGCGAAGTTACAATGTCTGATAGTGATATAAGGACCAGCCGTACTTTCATCACTTCCTCCACGATAAATATTGATAGGTAAACCCAGCAAACGATAGAAAGAACAGTTTTCAATCAGCATATCATCCGCATTGTAACGACCGATATCGTCTTTCTCGGCGGCATAGTTGATGGCATCTCCAGATAAGTCGCGGAAAAAGCAGTTTTTGATTGTCACACTCTTGGCGAAAGTGGCTTTCGTTCCTTTGATGGCAAAGAAGCCGCCCTCTCCGAAGTTCTGAAATTCGCAACCGTCTACTGTCAGTGTATAAGGTTGTATCATATCGGTGGCTGTAGAAATTCCCGCCTTAGCCAAGGCTTTACCGGGTTCCAGTACTCCGTCGAATGCGATATTCTCAATAATCAGTTCACCGCCATCGGCGATGGTTACCATGTTATCCGATTTCTCTCCGTTGAAACGAACCAACGGTTTATTGGCTGCGTTGGCAGCGCGAATTGTCAGCGGTTTATCGATGAACATGGCGCTTTGGATAGGATAGGTACCCTCAACCAGAACAATAATCCCACCCGGTTCTGCTGAACGAATGATTTCAGAAAGATCAGTTCCCGGAGCTGCGTTGTATTCCTTATGAGTCTTTGCAGATGGTTGCGCTACCCGGTTTTCAAACCAGGAAGCACCTTTATCCTTACGTATTGCGGCCTGATCCGGCAACTGGGGAGCCTTTAGTTTCTCCGTAGTAAATCCCGGAGCCGAATAGTTCTTTGCCAGTTGCACTTTATTGCCTTTGAACTGAATACCTGATACATCATCAACGGCTATATAAGGTTGAGACAGTTCCTTATTTATTATGATATTATCCGTAAAGCTCACATTGTCCGGTGCAAGGGTACGTTCCATGTCTTTGCCTGTGCCAAATTCGATATTTGTACAGTCTACGAAAGTATTACGGTACATCTTCACGTCAACTACCTGGCAATAACGGTTAGGCAACGAATTAGGTACGGCATCCATCACTCCCAAAGCAGAGAAGAAACGGGTTCCTGCCAGACCGACCAAGGTATTGTCATAAATCTGATGTCCGGCATTGACCACGCGAATACCGCCTGTGTTACGGAGTCCGTTGCCAATAAACAGGTTGTTATTAACCGTGTTACGGTCACCGTGTCGCAGTGCTACTACTCCTTCGCATTCCAGCAAGATATTGTTCCGAATCACATTATCGCTGGATTTTATAGAGATTACTTCCACTTCACCGGAACAGCGCTCGAACAGGTTATTTTCAATTACTGTGTTCGAGGAACTGTATGCCTGTTGGGAAGTTCCCACACGCATGGTTTCCGCACCGTTCGAGCCGTACACCGGCCTCTCTCCGAAATAATTATGGTCTATCTGATGATGATTTTCCAGACAACGCTCATCGTTGAGGATGACAATCAATGTCACCCCCAAATTAAGTTTTCCTGTCAATGAGCAATGATCTACACGGTTATGACGACCATAAAGCAAGATATAGCTGTAAGCCTGGTCCCGACGGGACGGATTGAATCCGTCTATCACGCAATTTGTCAGGCGACAGTGATTGGCCAGTTCCTGTCCGTTGCGGAATTCTACCACGGAACCTTTAGGAGCATATCCATCTGTAAAATGTAATCCACTGACAGACATCCACTCTCCTGCTATCCGCAAAGTAGAGCCTCCCTCAATCTTTACTTTTCCAGGATTCAAGGCTTCTATCTTGATAGAAGCTTTCTCGGTTCCCTTACCTGTCCACTTCAACTGCATGTCTTTATACTGACCGTCTTTGATATAAATCTGGTCACCCGGTTGTGCAGTCTTCAGACAGGAGGCTACTTCGGGAAGTGTCACATCATATCTCTTTGCAAAAGAGGTGAAGGGAAGCCCGATAAGTAAGGAGGCTATAATCGCTTTATGTATCTTTCGTGTCATCATTGGTTATTGAACTTTTGAGTAATCGTAGTCTTTCTTCTGCCAGTACATATCAAATTCAATGGAACTGGATGAAGGAGCATTGGTGTTATTGTACATTTTAAAGTCAATCGTCTTTATATGCAGTAATCCAATACGTTTCACGTTATCAGCGACATTAGACGTCGAACCATTTACATTATAATATAATATAAGCAAGACGGCACCTACATCCACTTTTTGCTCTTTTCCCACTTCAAAAATACCAGGTGCCCATACATCTGTGTTTATTGATGTTTTCATGCTCGAAATACTAAATCCACGACAAGTTTTAGCTTCAACATCTATCGGGAAGGTAGTTTCATCAATATTATCCAACGTACCGTTTTTCACTTCATCTACTAATGCTTTATAACCGGACTTAGTTGGGTCTAAGTATAAGAAAGTCAATACCGGAGTACCATAACAGTTACCATTGATTCCTGGCACCCTATTCTCATCTGCCGAATTATTTATCATATAAAAATTCTTCAACTGTCCATTAGAACCCGCCGGGCTATTGATTTGCAATGTTCCTGCATTAACACCCGAGAAGAAGAAATAAGGATTCACAGAATTATATTCACTTTCAGAGACAGCCGGTTTATTATTTGCAGAACAAGTTGTAGCCTTGTATTGGTAAGATATTGGATCTACTTTTGTTCTCCAATCCGCATTTGCATACACTAATCCAGTTTCCGGAGAGAAGAATGAAGATAATTCTTCTACGTCACGGCCTTGTGCATATACTTTCTTGTTCTCCCAGAAATAAACGAAAGGCACTTTGACTACAAATGCATCTGTCAGAGTATGCACCTCACGTCCGTCAAAATAAGAAATCTTCAATGCCATCGTATTATCTCCATCCACATAGTTTTCCGACGAAGGTACGGCAAATTTCAGTTCATTCTCTGTTTGAAGAGCAATATTACATTCAATGGTTCCCAACATTACTTTATCAATCTTATTCAAATAAGTACCATTCAGAACGACTATATCTCCTATGTTTGCTGGTTCAAAAGAAGAAGTAGTAACATTCGGTTCATAACGTGCCACGGTCATCTGCGGTGCAGATTCAATCGGAGTTTCCACCTGTGACGCACCATTGAAATATCTGAATGTAATAGCAGCTTTATCACTTTCTACATAAGGAATCTTCACTAGGATTTCATCCTCATTCTGCGAAAGTATGCTAGCCTCGTTTCCAGTAGTATGTCCTTCAGCTGTAAAAAGCACAGCACTGATTACGTTCATATGGGAACCTGAAATCAACAGTTTATTACCCATCTCTATCTCGGTAGGCATTCCCGTTGAGGAAATAGTGGGAGCCGGATATTCAATGGTAAAATTGCCTTCTGAAACTCCTTCGCCAACTGAATTACTTAATACAATTTTTCCGCTCTTTGCATTACCGGTCACTTTGAGTGATAAACGCTCATTGGACACTTTTTGAAGTATCGTGACTTTCTCCCCTCCAATTGTCGCACTGACCACATCGTCCAGATACTCTCCGGTAACTACGATTTCACTTCCGATGCTTCCACTCTCCGGTGAGAAAGAAACGATTTGTGGCGCACTGACCACAACGTCTTTCATGGATATAGAATCACAACTGGTCCAAAAGATAACACATGCAAATAAGGATGCAAGGCGCCATTTTCTATATTGTTTCATATTCGTATTCATTTTAAGAGATTAATAACCCGTATTCTGTGCAATATCCGGATTGATGTTGATTACACTTACCGGAATCGGGAGGAATGTCTGCCAATCAGCAATATCATTCACGACATAAGTATATTCCGAATAGAAAGTCTCACTTTTGAAATAATTATTCACTGTTTGAGCAGCCGTACCCCAACGGAGCATATCGAACCAACGCTGGTTTTCAAAAGCAAGTTCCAGTCTTCGTTCATTACGTACGGCTTCTCTGAAGTCATAACGGTTAGAAAGATCGGCCAATGTATAAGTTGAAACACCGGCACGTTCGCAAATCATATTCAGATATTTCAAGTTATCAGCAGACGGACCCGATATTTCATTCGTCAATTCTGCGTACAACAATGCGATATCGCCTACACGGATAATCGGCCAGTCACTCTCACCATCATACTGCGTAGACACAGGATTTGTGTATTTCTTGCAATAACGACAGTTACCCGTAGTCACCCATTCTTGAGTAGTCGAGTTAAAGTACTTTTGGGCAATATTTACATCCAGGCGTTTGTCTGTTGCACCTCTCATTGTATAGGCAGTAATGATATTATCACTTGGAGTATTATAACCGGAAGAAGTTCCTATAATCACATTTGCACCATTATTGACCGGAGCAAACATATTACCGAACGGAGAACCGAGTCCTACATTACCCGAAAGATAACGGGCTGCAAAAATGATTTCCTTGTTCATCTCATTTGTGATGTCGAATATCTTATTATATGCTACCAGATCAGCACCTGTCTGCGGATTACCTACGGCAGCACTTTCAAGTACTTCCTTGCATAACTGTGCGGCGCGGGCATACTTGGCGTCTCCCGATTTATAATGAGTCGCATACACTTTTGCCAACAATGCTTTAGCAGCATTTCTGTCTGCACGCCCCATATCTGCATCCGCCATTCGTTCAGGCAACATTCCATTATCAAGAATCCGTTCCAGATCACCCTCAATCAGTGCATAAACCTCTTCTACCGTAGAACGCTGCATATTACGGGCTACATCTGACGGAACCTTGGAAGTAACTATAAACACAGGCCCCCATAAACGAACAAGATTAAAATATTCTAAAGAACGGAGAAACAAAACCTCTCCCTCATATTGATTCCGGGTAGTTTCATCTTCTACCACATCAAGATATGAAATCGCATTATTGACACGGGCAATCGTTGCATAACAAGAATTCCAATACTCTTCCACCCATTGGTGCTCTGCCACGATAGTTCCCTGGTCAAGCTGTTCAACCAATTTCGTAGTGCTGGCGGAAGAACCAGTAGCATACATACGTCCATTATCCGAACGTAATTCAGTCATTGCCCATTCATAATACATCACGTCGTGAAGAGAATTATAGCAACCAAGTACCAGATTATTCACTGAAGAAGCATTTTTCACATATTCATCCGCAGCAACTTCCGAATAGGGATACTTGTCCAAATCACAAGATGCAAACAGTAACGTTACTAACAGTAATCCTATATAATTTACCTTTTTCATCGTTCACTTTCCATTAAAAGTTAATATCAAAACCTGCGGAGATAGTACTGGTCAAAGGGAATCCACCGCGCTGATATCCCGAAATCATAGAGCTTGAGTATTGAGAAGAAGTCAGGCGGGATTCCGGATTGATACCCTTATAACTGCTTCCCCAAATGTAGAGCAAGTTGCTACCGGACACATAGAAACGTACACCCGACAGTTTCAACTTACGTGCAGCCGTACTTGGCAATGTATATCCCAATGTGAAGTTTCTCAAACATGCAAAAGAAGCATCCTGCAAAGGATAATCAGTCAAACAGATATCATATCCCAACTTCAGATAAGGCACTTTTCCGTTACCCGGATTTTCTGCACTTACCCAACGATCCTTGGTGTAAGCTTTGTTCCATTTCACTGTCTCATTGTAATAAACGTCACCATTGTAAACGTCAATTCCCTGTACTCCCTGAATCAGGAACGAAATATCAAAATTCTTAATCTGGAATGTGTTCGTGATTCCCCATGTAAAATCCGGATACGGATTACCCAAAGGAACACGGTCTTCAGGAGTCAACGAACCGTCATTGTTGGTATCTACAATACGCAATCCACCCGGTACGTCATTCGAGAAGTGAGGATTCGCATTGATTTCCTCCACACTATTCCACACACCATTCGTTTTATATCCATAAAACTGAATCAACGGTGAACCAACTTTAGCAATGTAACACTCGCTTCTTTCCCCCTGATTGATAACCTGTTGTTCACCTCCCAATTCCAGCAATTTATTGCGCGACAAGGAGAAATTTATATTTGTATCCCATGAAAACTTACGATTCTTGATATTGTGCGTATCAATCTGTATTTCCACACCCGAATTACGTACCTTTCCAATATTATTCCAATAATAACTATATCCGGTGAATGACTGTGTAGGCTGCTCAAACAACAGAGCACGAGTCACAGAGTAATAAGCATCTATCGAGAGATTAATCCGGTTCTTGAAGAATCCCAGATCCAGACCATAGTTGAATTCATCTGTCTTCTCCCATGTAATGTGAGGATTGGCAAGCGAAGAGGAAATATTTGCCGAACCATTTACCAGTTGTCCATTACCGGTACCTGTCACATAGTTCGCACTGTTCAATACTTCAAGAGCTGCATCATAACTGATACGGTTATTTCCCGTCACACCGTAAGAAGCACGGAGTTTCAAATTAGAAATAACTTCGATATTCTTCATAAACTTCTCCTCATTCACACGCCAGCCCAACGATACAGAAGGGAACCAGGCATTGCGATTTCCTTTCGAGAACAAGGAAGAGCGGTCCAGACGTAAAGAAGTAGACAAGAGATAACGACCCAAATAACTGTAATTGATACGTCCCAAATAAGACTCCAATACCACATCCGGATAACGGAAAGTTCCCGTACCATCAGTATTCCCATTCCCTTTACTTGCCAATGAATAAACAGTTGCCGCATTCAGCGTATGAACATCATCGGTAGCAAATCCTGTTGCAGTCATAGCTACTCGCTGGTTGCGAGTGGACTCCACAGTATAACCCAACAAAGCATCAATGCTATGAGCATTATTTCTTCCGAAATCAATGTGATAATTCAATGTATTCTCGCTCAACAAATCCACATAGAGTGTGCTAAAATAAGTAGCTCTGCTCTCTTCTTTATCTTTTGTCGCGTCTTTATTACCATAATAGTAAGACGGGCTAAAACGGACATTCAAACCATTGGACGTCTTGAATTGCAACCCTTTACAAAGATCAATAGTCAGATACATACTTGCCAAACCCTGCATGGACTCACTCCAACGAGAAGTATTGGCCATCACACTACGGGGGTTATTATTGGCTGACGAGAAAGGAGATGATTTCTCCAGCGTCGGATTTCCCTCCGCATCCGGTGTACCGGTAGGAGTCATGATATTATTGAAATGACTACCTCTTGCAAAACCTGAATACCCTGTCATTTCAGTACTCCAATCATTATGATAAACAGGAAGAAAAGACGGAGTACGATAGAAATCTATGAAATTATTTTTCGGACGTTCTGTTTTGGTATAAGTTCCGGATAAGTTGACCCCTACACTAACAATATTCGAGAGTTTGGCATCCAATTTCGTACGGAAATTCAATTTATCCAATGAGTTCTGCAACATCACTCCCTCATCTTTGGTATAGGCAGCCGAAATAAAGTACTTCGTTTCTTTACGTCCACCGGAAACGCTCATCTGCACATTGGTAATACCTGCCATATCGCGTAATCCCTCTTTCTGCCAGTCGGTAGTCCCCATCTGACTTTCCAGATAAGCAGCGCCACGAGCTGCCGCCGGTACAGACGGGCCTCCCATTTCTGCTTCCTGCGTCAACAGATTCAACCACTCGGAAGAAGTCATCATATCGTGCAACTGATAAGCATACTTAAATCCCTGATAGAACTTGAACGAATATTTCGGTTTATCGGGAGTACCGCTTTTGGTGGTTACCATGATAACACCATTTGCCGCACGTGACCCGTAATGGGCGGAAGAAGCCGCATCTTTCAATATTTCAATAGACTTCACATCTGCCGCATTGATAGATGAAAGTCCACCGGCTACCGGAAAACCATCAATAATCACCAACGGCTCACTTTCAGCCGAGATAGAACCTGTTCCACGGACACGGATAGACGGTGTCACACCGACTTCAGACGTTTCATTAGAAACGGTAAGTCCGCTCATAGAACCTTGCAAAGCAGTAGTCATATCACTCACAGGAGCATTAATCAGTTTCTCACCTTCCAATTTGGAAATCGAACCCGTTAAGTGAGACTTAGCCTGTGTACCGTAACCGATTACCACCACATCATCCAACATCTTCGAATCTTCTTCCAATGTCACATTGACAACGGTGCGTTTGCCTACCGCCTCTGCCTTATCAACGTAACCGATATACGAATAAACCAAAATGGTCTTTGAGTTAGGAACTTTAATGGAGTATTTACCTTCAGCGTCTGTCACAGTACCTGTAGGAACAGCAGCATCTTTAATTGTCACTGAAGCCCCGATTAACGGACCTTGTTCATCTATCACCTTACCAGTAACTACATGCTGGGAGTAAACGTTCAATGCTCCAACTAACAACAAGAGCACCAATACGACTTTTTTAAAATGCAGAAGTTTGTTCATAGATTAGCGTTTTAATTTCTGTGACAAACGTAGCAATTAAAATTGGTAAACCAAATTTTTGGTCTACCAATTATCTTTTATTAACAATACCAAATAAACATCTCATAAACAGTATATTATGCGTACCTCTTTATAAAAAGGGAAAAGAATATTTTTGCTATAAAGCTTTACTTTGAAAGATAATATTCGTACTTTTACACCCGAATTAAGAAAGAAAACCTTTTAAAATTTTTATATCTTATGAAGGACGAAGTAAATTCGCAACCAGTTAAACTTGTCATCGAGCACATAAAAAAACAAATCGCAGAACGTCAAATTCTGCCTGGTGAACGTCTACCGTCTGAACGGAAATTATCGGAACTGCTGAAGGTTAGCCGTTCCCATGTTCGTGAAGCTTTGCAAAAGATGGAGTTGTATGGTATTGTAAAAACATATCCTCAAAGTGGAACAGTGGTTTCCGAGTTCTCCAAAGATCAATTGGATACCATGATTACCGATGCTTTAAAGATAAGCAAATATGACTTTTCCAGTTTGGTATATGTGCGCGTTCTGTTAGAGATCGAGGTCTGCAAACTGTGTGCATCAAACCGTACAGAAGAAGATTTGGAGAATATTGAAAAAACACTTATCGAATTGGAAGAAAAGTTCGACACAGAGCTTCGCGTTGAGAAAGATTTTGCTTTTCATCAAGCAATTGCACAAGGTGGGCACAATCCGGTAATCAGTTCACTCTTGCTTATCATTACTCCTGATATATTAAAATATTATCAAAAATATAAAGTCTGCGCTGTTCCACAAAAAAT
>USSR01000039.1 GCA_900557355.1 uncultured Bacteroides sp. | reverse complement strand
TAGAGGCATTTGTGATGACGTATCCTTTGTCTTCCCAACCTCCATTATTGGCAGGGTCGGTGTTTTCCATCATGCCGATAAAGGCACGTTCGCCCCAAGTGTTCTCACCGTTGAGCAAGCCCGGGCATACGATGGAATAGTACATGCGGTAAAGCCCGTTTCTGACTTTCCGGACACAAGGTGCCCAATAACCAAAGGTATTTATGGCAGGCTGAACTTCATTCAACCCCATGGCTTTGCGTATTTCGTTCAATTTAGGAATCACCCAGCCGGGTAGTGAGTTCATGGTACCTCCCATGTATTCCCAATTCACGAGGTCTTTGGATCGACGGCAGTGAAAATGTCCGCCGTATTCATGCGCATTGCCATACGAGGCATCCGTCTGATACATATAATAATAACCGTCTTCAACTAGTACTATACTGGGGTCATGTACATTGGCTAAATTCCATTGGCTTCTGTTGCTCCAGTCTGCAATGCTGGTATAATCATCAGGATAGGAAGGAGCTATGTATTTATCCAATTCGGAAGTAATGCTGCGGGCTGCTGTTGTGAATGAAATTTCTGTTGAATAGACTGGATTTCCATTGGCTACAGTAGCAAAAGCCTTGGCATAGTATTTAGTTTCAGGCTCAAGTTCCGTTATGGTCAGGTTGAGTGACAGACCTGCGCTGCTCATTTCAACAGTCCGGTTGGAAATGGTCGGATTAGACTGGGTATCATAACAAATACCTTTCTTTAAGATAGCGGATGGGGTATTTGTTGTGATAGTCGCAATTATAGTTGCTCTATCTTCCGTAACATTTGACACAGATGGTGCCGAAATGGAAATAGTTGTCTCGTCTATGTCAGGCTCATTGCTTTCGCTGCTGCACGCTCCTGATAAAACTGAATAACTGAAGAGTAATAGGGTCCACTTGAAGAACTTCATAAGTAAATTGTTATTGGTAAATTAGTACTATAGAGAAACAAATTACGAGTTACAATTATAAAAGCATTGCTTTTATAATTGTAACTCGTAATTAATATAGTTTTATTCAGTAGGTGTCTCTTCAGAAGGTGTTTCCGGTTCTGTTACTCCTACAGTCATTTCCACTTCAGGCGAATAAACTACTCCATTAGGGTAAAGAGTAGCAAAAGCCCGTACATAATATACAGATTTGTCTGCCAACTCAGTCAGAGTTGCTTCCATCTTTCCATTCTCAGGAAGAGTTTTCACTGTGGCACTGTAGATGGTAGGATTCTTGGAGGTATCATAGCAGAAACCATAGGCCATTACTCTGATAGTGCCTTCATCCAAATCTTTTTGACTGACCATTACATCAGAAGTTGCTATGGCAGTAGGGGCTGCAATCTCGGTCAGTACGGGAGTACCGAGTGAGAGTTCACCGTAATCGTTATCATCGTCGTCACAAGCGGTAAAACCGATTAGCAGTGAGCAACTCACCACTAGTATACTTAACCATTTATTAAGTTTCATATTTTCGGAGTTTTAATGAGTTTATTTTTTTATTGCATTTCCCAGCCGGGATTTTGTCCTAAGTTAGGCAATCTCTTGATTTCGGCATCCGGTATGGGGAAGTAGTAGTTTTTCGGACTGTTGAAAGCACGTGATTGGTGCATTTCCGCCGGACCGTAATTGAACACCGTACTTTGCCCCGGAGTTACAGCTACACCGTAAAGGTTATAAACCTGCTGGTAGTAGGGCAGATTCTTTTCGCTGGCGGCACTTTTGCTTTCGAATAACTTCCAGCGGCGCTCGTCGAAGAAACGATGGTCCTCGAAGCAAAGTTCGATGCGGCGTTCGTTGCGGATACGTTCGCGAAGCTGCGACTGGTTCATTCCACTGTAGGGTGGCATGCCTACACGGGCACGCACTTCGTTCACATATTGATAAGCATTGTCCGGACCTTCAGCTTCGTTGATGGCTTCGGCAGCATTCAGCAATACTTCGGCATAGCGGAAGATAGGACAGGCGTGTGTATAAGTAGTCGGACTCTTGAACGACATATTATTCAGGAACTTCTTAGTATAGTATCCGGTGAGTGTTCCACCGTGCAGTTCATGATAATCTTTGCCGGAACCATAAGTAACATCTACTTCACGTTCTTCATCTTGTTTTGCATCTCCCCAGATAGAACCGTGGTGCAGAATGGTTTGCTCCAAACGTGGGTCACGGTTGGCGTACGGATTCTGCGGATCGTAAGACGGATCTTTATCTATAGGAAGACCATTTTTAGTTTCATAGCTATCCACCAAGTTCTGTGTCGGATTGGTACGTCCGGTTGAGTTTACACTACCACTGAATCCGCAGGGAGCCAGGAACAGTTCAATTTCACGGGTTTGCCATTCTGAACGGCTCAAGATATACTCGTTGTTCAGGTGAGGCGTGGAAACGAAACATTCATAATAGTTCTTGTCCGTATCATTATCTGCCGTAGTATACAGTCTGTACGGATTGCTCTGGGTTCTGTTTTTCGTGATGAAGTCTGTTGCAGCCGTTGCAGCTTCCCTCCATAGGGAAGCGTCATTGTTAGGATTGTGCAAAGGTGATGCTCTGTACAACAATGCTCTTGCTTTCAATGCATACGCTGCAGCACCGTTCACACGTTGCCAGTTCAGCTCTTCCTGTGCATACCGGAAAGGCAACACGTCTTTTATCTTATCACATTCGTCAGCAATCCATTTCAGTGCATCGGCGCAATTGGTGCGTGCCATGTTCATTTGTTCCGGATTGGTGTATTCGAAAATGATGGGCTCGCCGTTCTCATCTTCACCTACGATGGGGATATCGCCGAACCAACTGGCCTGGTCGAAGTGGAAGATGGCACGGAGCAGTCGGGCTTCAGCCATGTAACGGTCGTACAAACGGTTGTCGTCACCCTCCATTTCAGTATTCTTCACAACGCTTTCGCGGGCATACTTCAGAAAGTTGTTGGCGGCACGGATGCCTTTGAAGTTCTTTGGCCAGAAATCTTCTGCAAACGAATGTTTGGTTGCGGAATAAGCGTCTGTCAATACACTGTGATAGTAATGTACACTCCAGAAAGAGAGTGCATTATCCGTCATACAGTCGCGTGATGCACCACGGAACTGGCCATCTGTATAACCTACGAACGCATCCGGTAGGTAGGTATATATATTTGCCAGATAGCCGCGGGTATTCTCAAATTTCTGGAACACCTGTTCCGCATCCAAGGTCAAGTCTACCTCTTTGTCTAAGAAGTCGCTGCAAGAGGTGAAATTTACAGCCAGCAGTGCGGCTGCCATATATTTGAATATCTTTTTCATATTTCTCTGTTTTTCATATTAGAAACCAATGTTTATACCGAATGTAAATGTCCGGGTTTTTGGATACCACCATACGTAGCTCATCGGTTTTTCCGGGTCACAACCATCGGGTACGCTGCTCCATGTGCAGAGGTTATATCCGCTGAAGTAGAGACGGCACTTGGTCAGGTTGGCCTTTGCAATCAACCGTTTGGGTAATGAATAACCTACTTCGACGTTGCGGAGTGACAAGAAGTTGCCGTTTACAATCCAAATGTCATTCTGATAAGTTCCCGTATCGCGGTCACTGTCGATGGCATTATAACTACCGTAAGTAGGACGAGGATAGGTTGCATTCACGTTGCGCGGATCAAGCGGATCGTCTGTATAGTAACCCCATGTTTTTACCACTTCGTGGGTACCTTGATTACCCCATCCTGACCAGGCAACAGCCGGAGACAAGAATACATCACGGTTCAGATAAGCGGTGAATACGGCACGGGCATCGAAACCTTTCCATTCGAAACCGAAGTTAAGGGTCGGAATCAACTCGGGGATAATGGTGTATGTATCCGGTATCATGTCGTTAGAGTCAATCTGGCGGTCGCCATTTAAATCTTTGAATACGGCTGTACCGAGTTTCTGTGCACCATTGGAGGCTGCATTATACGGATATTTTTCCGGATGGTCAATAGCATCCTGCTGGCTGGTTGCAATCAGGTTGGCGTCGCTGGCCCATTGAATGAATTTGTAACGGTTCCAACCGCCGACACCGTTGTTGAATGAACTTTCGTACAAACCGGCTACAGAAGTGTAGTCATAGATACGATTGCCTGTTTTACGTTGCCATTCCACGTTAGGTTCTGTTTCGTCCATTTCAGTAATCTTATTCGTATTGTAGGTTAACATACCTTCAATATAGTAGTTGAAATCACCAATATGATGACGATGTCCGAGTGTAACTTCAAAACCTTTCGTTTCAGCTTTTCCGTATGAGTCTTTTGCTACGGAGATTCCTAAAAGAGAAGGTACACTGGTGCGAGTAACCAGAATGTTAGAACGCCATTCTTGGAAAGCATCTACCGAACCATAGATCTTTTTATTCCAGAAGTCGAAGTCCAACCCGATATTCAGCATGTCCGAGATTTCCCATTTGTTATTGGCGTTACCAGCCATTGTTTCCGCAAATCCGTTGATGTAAGAACCGGAATATCCAAAACCGTAACCGGTAGCGGAACCATACGTATTTTGATAAGCGTAACGACCTCCACCTGTGGTGGATTGTCCGGCACGACCGTAAGAAGCGCGAAGTTTCAAGAGGTTGATATTTTTATTTTTCAGCCAAGGCTCTTCGGAAGCTACCCAACCTGCGGATGCACCGTAGAAAGTTCCCCAACGTTGGTCTTCCCTGAAATTATCACAACCCATGCGTGAGATGTTTCCAGAGAAGATATAACGGTTGGCGTAGTCGTAAGTTACTTGTCCGTTGTATGAAAGATAACGGTTGGAAGATGCATATCCGTTCGATTGGTTACGGTAAGCGCGAGCGAATGCGCGGGCTTCAACGGTGTGTTGACCGAATTTGTTGCTGTAACCTAAACCTCCCATTAGGTTCAGATTGTAGTAGAACTCACGCTGGTTAGGAGTCGGATCACTCAATGCGGAATACGTAGTGTACTGCGTATATTTGAATTGTGACGGATCGGTTACGTCCATATTCATATAATCATAGTTATATGAATTAACACTGTTCCTTTGAGTGGATTCGAACGTTTCATAGGAATCAAAACTAATGGTTGCATTCACTTTCAGACCTTTCAATATGGGGCTTAAGTCACCGTTGACGTTCAGTGTAGAATACAAATTACGACGACGGTTCTTTTCCTGACCCGAAGCGGCGAGGTAGCGACCTGCATTGTTAGCGGTACTGGAGGCGTAGATCTGACCATTCGGTGTGTATACCGGTTCCATAGGGTTGGCTTCAACTACTCCGAATGTAGCCAGATTGAATACACTTTCTGTGGGTTGTGTAATGTTGTCGATACGTCCACCTAAGTCAAGAGATACGTTGAGGTGCTTGGTTACATCAATGTCGATGTTCGAACGTAAGTTCCAGCGGTTCAGCGTATGGCCGGTATTATAATTCTTATTATAATTAGTCCACTTGTCATTCCACATGCCTTCCTGACGGAGGTAAGAGAATGAAACATAATAGCGGGCACGTTCGTTACCACCACTGATTTGCAGGTTAGTCTTGTACATAGGAGCTGTTTCGCGATAAAGTTCGTCGGCCCAACTGGTATTGAAGTATCTGTATTGGTCGATACCTTCCAGTGTTTCTCCGTTGCATACGCGGCGGTACATTTCAATCTGTTCGTCGGTGTACATGGGATCCTGACCATCCAAATATTTCACCCGGTTGCGTGTCAGAGCCATGTTATAGGAATTCTGGTTTTCCATCTTGTTGCTCAACATTTGGAAACCTACCTCTTGCGTGAAGTCGATATTCGTCTTTCCGGCACTACCGCGTTTGGTAGTTACCAAGATTGCACCATTGGCACCACGCATGCCGTAAATAGCAGTAGCAGCAGCATCTTTCAGGATGGTGATGTTCTCAATAGGGAACGCATCGAGGAAAGAAAGGTCACGTTCCATATTATCCACTATAACCAGCGGAGCACGTGCGCCGGTGTTCATGGTACGGATACCACGGATATACATGGCTGTTTCCGTCCATCCCGGTTCACTGGACCATTCGTAAGTTTCCATACCGGTAACGGTAGAGGTGAATGCATTCTGAAGCACTGTGATAGGATGCTTTTGCAATTCTTCACCGGTTACTACAGAGGTTGATTCGGTAACCAGCTTTTTGGCTTTACGTCCAAATGCAATAGGAGTAGTGTGGAGGTATTCGTCAAGGTCTGATTCCAGTTCAATCTTGAAACCTTCATTAAAGTCTACCGCTACTTGTGCATTCTTATATCCCACGCTGCTGATGCATATTTCATCCGACGCTCTTACATTCTTCAAACTGAAGTACCCGTTCTCGTCGGAGAGGACGATGCGGCTTTCTTCGGCTACATTCACCACGGCTCCGGCAATAGGATTGCCTTCCGTGTCCACAATACGGCCTTTCAACGTCTGTGTGTTCTGTGCCCAGACAGCGCCGGTGGCAAGGAGTAAAGTTACCAGCAGCAAGGCTTTGCCTGCTCCGGTTATTTTCTTTATGATATGATTCAAATTATACATATTCTATATTTGATTTAAGGATTACCATTCCGGATTGTTTTCAATTCCTGTTTTCCAGTATTCACCTTCAGGGATAGGATAGAGGTACATCTTCTTTTGGAACACGCGTTCTTGGGCCACTTTGCGGGTGATGGTTCCATTGGCAGCTACATCGATGCCGATGATATTGCGTCCCAATGCCTCTTCTGCTACATTCCAGCGGCGTACGTCCCATGCGCGATGTTCTTCGAATGCCAATTCTACCGTGCGTTCTTTGCGGATGAAGTTGCGCATTTTCTCTTTGGTGTTCAGATCTGCACGGTTGGCAACATTACCGGTGATGCCTGCGCGATGACGAATTAGGTCGAGTTGGTCGTATACTTCCTTACAAGGACCTTGTACTTCATTCAGCGCTTCGGCATAATTCAGTAGAATTTCCGCATAACGGATAATTGTCCAGAGGCGACGTGAATTACCGCTATGGTTTGCACTCAGGATGGTTTCCGGCATGTATTTGCGTACATAATAGCCGGTCGGGGTAGCGTTAGCATTTCCTACAGGATTATCACGTTGTCCTTTGACAACATTGATTACTCCATTTCCCCAGGATACACCATTATAAAGAATGGAAGCTGCCAGACGTCCGTCACGATTGGCCCACATATTGGCATCGCTGTAACCACTTGCGGCGTTGACGCTCGGATTAACCCCGTTATAAACCGGAGCGCCGGTTTCGTCGTACTCCTGAAAAGGAGAATTACCGTCAATCATGTCATACATGTCTATTAGGTTTTGGGACGGGCAGAGACCGCCATTACCTCCTTCACCTACCGGGACATCATAGCGAATGTTATTCCATGAGATGGTTCCATCGTTACGATAGAAGATCATTTCTTTGTTGCTTTCTTCGTATGGAGTCAACAACCAGGCATTGGTTAATGCTGTCTTTGAGTCCGTACCTTGCATCAACGAGTAGTTACCGCCGTAGGTTTCGATGAAACCTTTTGCTGCATCGGCTGCCTGTTGCCACGTGATGCTTGATTCGTTACTGTAGCGCGGGCTTGCCATATACAGCATAATACGGCTATAAAGCGCGCGAGCCATAGGTTGTCCGATACGTCCTGCAACATCTTTGTCTGAAGCATCTTCATAAACCATTAGACCTTTTTCACATTCGCTCAGTTCTTTTAGAATAAAGTCAACAACATATTCCTTTATACTTGGACGGCTTGTATAATTACTCAATAAATCACCATTAGGGTCGAGTACTTCTGTTACTATAGGAATAGGACCGTAACGTAGGAAGAGTTCCCAATAGAACCAAGCACGCAAGAAACGCGCTTCAGAGATGATATAAGTTTTGTGTTTGATATACTCATCTTCTTTCAGGTCTATACTTTTGGGGACGCTTTCTATGCGTGTAAGTATCATGTTGCATTTGCGAATACCACGGTAATAATGTTCCCAAGTACCGCTTAGTTCGGATGCTCCGCCGTTGCCGTAATAATTACCTATATTGAATGTTGTACGCACACCACCGGTCGCGTAACTGGTTTCTGCCAGGTCTGTAGCAGCATCCAGCCATGAATTATTGATGCGGCAAGCACCGTGGCGCAGAAAGTTGTAGGTATCGTAATGGAACTGTAACATTAGGTTCCAGTCGCTGAATACTTCTTCGCCCGTCAACTCATTACTGGGCTGCTTGTCGAGGAAGTCTCCAAACATATCTTCGCAGGAAGTAAGTGTGGCAGAGGCGATGCTCAGGGCAAATATGCCATATAATAATGTCTTCTTCATTTTATCAGAATTTAATGTTTACACCAAAGTTCACAGTCTTCATAATCGGATAGCGGTTGGAACCGTTACTTTCCGGGTCACACAGATCATCCAAATGATCCCAAGTGATGAGGTTGTTACCGTTTACATAGAGGCGGCAGTCACTCATGCCTACTTTTTCTATCCATTTGGTAGGCAATGTATAGCTCAACTCAATGTTCTTTAGACGCATGAAAGCACCGTTCTTCAGGAAGAAGGAGTTTTGGCGTTGGTTGTGGTCACCGTAACTATCGTAGTGCAGCAATGGATATTTGGCACTTGCCAAATTCTCGGATTCCGATTTAGTAGGATTCCAACGATCCAGATGGTGTTCTTTCACTTTACCGCCACTGACGAAGGCATACATAGCTTCTGCATCATAATAACGACTTACGTGATCAACACCTTGGAACATCACACTGAAACCAATGCCTTTGTAATTGCATCCCAAGGTAAGTGCATACGTATTTTCAGGTACATCGCTATAACCAATGAATGTTTCGTCTCGTTCGTCAATAAAACCATCATTATTCATATCGCGATATTTCAAATCGCCTACCTGTACATTACCAAAGGTTGATGTCGGGAAATTAGGATCAGCCACGTCGGCAGCAGTTACGAAGCCGTCGCATACCAGTCCGTAGTACTGACCGATAGGATGACCTTCGCGCTTGCGATAGTCTGTTTTTAGTGCTGGCTCATCCATATTCTTAATTTCATTCTTGGCATGAGAGAAAGTCAGACCAACGTTGTATTGAAACTCCTTTCCGATATGATTATTGTGCTTTAACTCAATCTCGAAACCGCTGTTTACGGTTTCACCCAAGTTACCGGCAGCCATTGTTACGCCTACCCATTCAGGACGTGTCAGGTAGTTGGTTAGGATGTCGTTACGCTTTTCATGGAAAAGATCGATATTACCATTCAGTAATCCGTTCCATAATCCGAACTCTAAACCGACATTGTACTTGTGAGCACGTTCCCAAGTAACGCCATAGTTAGGGTATTGTGTTTCGTAGATGCCGGACTTGCCACTGGTGCCGAACATATAGTCATTGCTGATCTGGCTCCATTTCTCTTCATAGAGGAAGCGTTGTGCCACTCCGCCTACGGTATATACATCGTTACCTACCTGACCGTAAGAAGCACGCAACTTCAGGTTGTTCAACCACTCCTTAGTGTTCTCCATGAAAGATTCATTACTGATGCGCCAACCTAAAGAGAAAGCGGGGAAGAAACCAAAACGTTTGCCTTTCATGAAGTTTTCCGAACCGTTGTAACCGAAGTTAACCTCTGCCAGATAACGATCGTCGTAGCCATAAGTGGCACGACCTACCAGACCTTGATAACGCTTCCATTTTGATTGTAGAGCACCATAGCTGTTACATCATGTCTGCCGAATTTGCGGGCATAGTTGATTTGCGCTTCCATGTAAAGCTTATAGATTGTGTAAGAATCTTTGCTACCTGCTAATTCACCATCAGCATCGAAGCGATTGTAAGCATCGATATTTCCGAAATCATCGCGGTTGTTCAGCTCGTAAGTGGCGAAAGTGGCCTGGTAAAGGGTTTTGTCGTAGGAGTTATAGTCGAATGAAGCCATACCCTTTACGCTTAATCCTTCAGTCAGCCAGTCCATCTTGTAATCAAGGATAAAGTTGGTTTCATTGATGGTATTTGTAGCTTTGTAATATCCGCCTTTGGTCAGGGATGCTACGATATTTTTCTGATACTGTGAGCTACCACCATAGATAGTTTCCTGTTTTTCACCGTTTTGTACTACTGTAGATACAGGGAAAAGCCATCCGGGGGTGTGGTTCATTTCATAGAATATCTGGCTATAATCAGATCTTTCAGTCGTATTGGAACCTTTACGTTCTTCAAAACGAGTACCGAAGTTGACAGAGAAAGTCAAATCTTTCGTCAGGAACAAGTCCATATTAGCGCGGAATGCATAACGACGGAAGCTTGGGCTTGAAGAATTGCCATATTTGTCATTACTCAAATTCTTAATCAACCCTTTTTGGTCGTATAGTTCACCGGAAGCATAATAGCGCATACGTTTTGTACCGCCACGTACACTGACGTTATAACGTTGTGCGGGAGAAGAACTCTTCAATACCTCATCATACCAGTCTACATTGGGATATAGCATTGCCTCTAAGCCGCTCAATTCGCCGGCAACCGATCTGCGATACATTTCCAGGTCGTTGGCAGAGAACTGTGAAGGAAGTCCGTCGTTGGCGAGGGCTTCTTCCAGCAGGTTGACAGACTGGTAAGAGTTCAGGTAAGTATCCGTGCGCGTTGGACTTTGTATCTGCCAGTTGGCGGTCAGGCTTACTTCCGGTTTCTGTTCTCTACCACGTTTGGTCGTAATCAACATAACGCCGTTTGCGCCACGTACACCATAAACGGCTGTTGCCGAAGCATCTTTCAATACTGAAATCGTCTCAATATCGTCCGGGGCTATCTGTGAGAATTCGCGTTCCACGCCATCTACCAATACAAGTGGTTGGGCATCACCGGCAAATGTAGCACGACCACGGATATAGATTTGTGTATCATCCGAACCGGGAGCACCGGAAGTCTGTGATGTGATGACACCTGATATCTTACCGGCAATGGCTTGGGATACGTTGGCGGCAGGAGATTGGAGCAACTCCTTGGAAGATACTTGCGAGATAGCTCCCACAACACTTTCCTTTTTCTGTGCACCATAACCCACTACCACAACTTCTTCCAGCATTTCTGAGTCTTCTTTCAGTGTCACGACAAAAGAAGTCTTGCCTACTGTGTTGATTTCTTGCGTCTGATAACCGACGAAAGAGATTTGCAACACGGCTTTGTCGCCTACTGTTAATTTGAAGTTTCCGTCAAAATCTGTTATAGTACCATTGGTAGTACCTTTTTCAACTACGCTGGCACCTATGACAGTTTCTCCGGTGACGTCTTTTACGACACCTGTAACTTGCTTTGACTGGGCGAACAACATTTGTCCTGCCAGTAGGAAGACGAATGCCAGCAGCATACCCGCCAAACGTGGGGCTGTTGATATTGTGATTGTTTTATTGTCCATAATATATTCTTGTTTATAGAGGTTATTACTTGAATAACGGAGTGTACAGATAGCAATTTGAATTATCCATCTTGAGATGAGCTCCATCCACAATAAGGAATGCCCGTACTGTCTGGTTTCCATCACCGCAGTCTGTCACAAAAGCTTCTTTATACACATTGCCATTTTTGCTGGTAGCTACCGCAATGGCTGTTACCGTAGTACCATTACGCTGGATGTCGATGACTACTGTGGCTCCTTCCATGTCGGCACGGAAAGCATCCCAGTCACCGTAACCCTCGCTGGTCCATGTACCCGAGGCATAACTGTCACCCCATCCGTAAAGATCGGAACGGATGACGAAGTATTCGGCATAACCATTGCCATTCCGCTCGGCATCGGTACAGAGGCAGAGATTCCAGTTGTTCCAGTTGCCGGTGCCATTGGTATGGTTCTCGAATTCGAGATGCAGATTCTGTCCGACGGGGATCTGGAAATAGTCTGAGAATTCTGTCCACCAGGCAGCCGAACAGTCTTCGGCACCAATAGTAGTCTTTGTCAGTGGCACTGTGGTCAACGCTGCGGTTTCTTCAGTGTCGAATACTATGTGTGACCCATCCATTATAAAGAAGCCGCGAACTACTTGTGTACCGTCACCGCAAGTGGTGGTAAAAGTTTCTTTGTATACGTTGCCGTTGATGGCTTTGGCTATTGCCTCTACAATTGCCGTTGCTCCGTTGCGTTGGACAGTCACAGTCACTTCTGCACCTTCCATGTCAGCACGGAATGCATCCCAGTCACCGTAGCCCTCATTAGTCCATGTACCTGAGGCATAACTGTCGCCCCATCCGTAAAGGTCGGAGCGGATAACAAAGTATTCGGCATAACCATTGCCATCCCGCTCGGCATCGGTACAGAGACAGAAGCACCAGTTGTTCCAGTTGCCAGCACCGCTGGTGTAGTTGGTGAATTTGAATTTCATGTTACCGTCGGCGGGCATCCTGAAATAATTGGAGAATACTGTCCACCAAGCTGCTGAATTATCTTCTGCACCTACAGTGATGATGGGGTCACCCACAAGATATTCGAATGCTCCCTCTCCTATGTTCGGCATCTGGCATTGGCTGTCGGTAATTTGGTTGCGGTAAATTGAGATATCGTCTATCCACATCTCTTGTGTGGGAGAATCTGAACCATAACCTATATATATATAAGGTGTACCGGCCATGAACTGTACAATTTTTCCGAAGTCAAAGTTTGATTTTTGTACAGTCTTGTCAATGCGTTGTTTGCCATCCACGTGGATGCTATAACCGTCATTGCGGACAGTGATGGCCATGTAGTGCCATTCTCCGGCCGGTAACAGCAATGGATTTTTGGATACTTTGTTCGTTTCGGGGTTGTTGACCTCGTATTCGCCGTCCACACCTTCATACTTCAGCCAGCCGTTGGCGGTGAGGAACATGCGCTGTGTACCGTTGCTGTTTTGGAAAGAGAAGAGGGCACCGACCAAGTCCGGCTCCAACTCTTCTTCCGTTTCTTCGTCAATGCGGAGTGCCTGCTTCACCCAGAATGTCAGTGACACGCCATTTTGTACTTCCACGCTATTCAGTGGATTGAACATACGGGCATAGCCATCAGGTAGGTGAAGTGCTTTACCGTGTACATTGTCGTCTTCAATCTCAGCTATGTCTCCACCTTCGTAGGCATAATAGTTGAGGCTTTGAGGATCAAAATCTTTATCCTCAAAAGTAATCTTCGCGACTTGCTCTAATTTGGGATTTTTCTGATTTCCTGCCGGAGGATCCATTTGCCCCCAATCTTCGCAGGCCCAAAATGAAAGGACTGTAAATGCCGCCAGAATGGGTACCGGCCATTTTCTTGTCTTCATAATACAGATATTAATGGTTTAACAATATTAGTTATACTACATTCATATTTTAAGTAGTGATGCAAAAGTAAGCTCAAAAGGTGTTTTGGAGGTGGACAAATGAATATTTGAGGTGGACAAATGAATATTAAGTGTGAAAATTACAATTATAATTCGGTTTCAGTATATATTACGATACTTCAGGCTTATTGTACTGTAAATAAAAAGAAAACAGGAGAAAACGTAGGTAAGGAAGACGCCAAAAGGGTGTAGCCCTAACCACCAAAGGGTGTAGCCATATAGGGGAAAGGGTGTAGCCATCCCGACCTTAAGGCTACACCCTTTTTAATCATGTTCACAGGTACTTCTCAATGGGATAATGGTATGTTTGACAACAAGGGTTATATATGTTTTTATTCTAATAGTGTCAATATCTTTGTCCCGTTCCGGCGGATTTGTAATCCGCCGACCTTACTCTTCTTCATTCAGCAATGCGCTTGGTGTCGTATTAAACTGCTTGCTGAAACAGCGGGCGAAATACTTGGGGTCATTAAAGCCTACTTCATACGCTATTTCAGCAATATTCATCTGTTTTGTTTCCCGGTTTTTGAGGAGTAGTTCCCGGGCGGTGTTTAATCTGTAGTTACGTATGAATTGTCCCGCAGATTGCCCGATGAGGCTTTGAAGCTTTTTATTCAGCAGACTTTTGCTGACTCCAACGGCCTCACTGAAATCACTTACTTCAAAGTAAGGGTTTTTATAGTGTTCTTTTATGGCTTCCATCACTTGGTTGATGAATTTCTTGTCACCGGATTCCTCCTCTATATTCAGTGCTTCCACATCCATGTTCGTCTTGAACTTCCGTTGGTAGCGTCTGCGATTATCCAGGATGTTTTCGATACGGGTCAGTAACAGAGTTTCATCGAAAGGTTTTAGTAAATATTCGTCTACGCCCGTGCGGTAACTTTCCAGCCGGGTTTCCGGTGATGTTTTAGCAGTCAGCATCAGGAAAGGAATATGTGAGATGGTAAATGTTTCTTTGACTCGGCGCGATAGCTCTATACCATCCATTACAGGCATCATCAGGTCGCTGATGATAAAATCTACAGACTGATTGTTTAATACATCAAGGGCTTCTGCCCCGTTGGTAGCTTCGAGTACATTATAATAATCACGGAGAATGGAACGGATGTATCCTCTCATGTCTGCATTATCTTCCACTACAAGAATGGTCAGGGCCAGCCGTTCTTTGGGTAATTCATTCTTTTCCGTTGTTGCTGCCGGTGGTATATTGTTATCAACGATCAGTTGGTCGCTTATGTTTTCTTCTTTTGGAAGTGGGAGTAGGATGCGGAAGGAGCAGCCGATAGTATGGTTATTACGAACGCAGATTTCTCCATCGTGCATCTTCACGATGCGTTTGCAAAGATATAACCCGATTCCTGTACCCGTTTGGCCGTATACAGGATATTTCGCTTGCTTCTTGGATTGATAGAAACGGTTGAATATTTGTGCGGTGTCTGGCTCCTGAATACCTGTTCCCGTGTCACTGACGCAGAGATAAAGTTTTTCTTCTTTATCGTCTTTGGCCGGAAGGGTGGCTATATATATGGATATGCTTCCGCCATCCGGTGTAAATTTAATGGCATTGCTTAGCAGATTGGTAATAACCTTGTGCATCGCTTCTTCATCAAAGAAGATTTCGGAACTTTTCATGTGGAAATAGTGTTTTATTGAAATATTCCGTTCTCCGGCAAATACTTCAAAAGGAGTAAGCAATGAATGTATAAAACTCACAAAGTCACCTTTTGTCGCAACGATATTAAGCTTACCGGATTCTATTTTCCGGAAATCCATCAGTTGGTTGACAAGGGATAGCAGATATTTGGAGTTACGTTCCACGAAGTTTAACTGTTCTATTACCTGCGGATTATAACTTAGTTTTAGTGCACGCTCGATAGGCCCGATAATTAAAGTTATCGGTGTCCGGAATTCATGCGTTATGTTAGTGAAGAAAGCTATCTTGTCTAATGTCAATTCTTGTACTTTGCGTGCCATCCGGCTCAATTGTGCTTTTTGCCGGGTGATTTTTTCGTTTTGCAGTGTCAGCATCCTGTTCTGTCGGGAGAGTTCTTCTGTCTGGTTCTCTAATAATTGTTTTTGTTGTTCCAGTTGGTAGGTGCGTTCTTCTACAGTGCGGTGCAATAACTCCCGCTGGCGTTTGAAGTTTCGTATGCGCCATTGGTAAGTTTGCCAAGTGGCAAGTAGTGCCAAAACTACAAGAAGCAATATGAACCAAGTTGTTTTATAAAAATAGGGTAGGATGGTGACCTTTAGCTCTGCCATGTTCTCTGTCCCGTCTCCTCCATCAGGTGTATATTTCACTTGCAGGGTATAGCTACCCGGACGTAAGTTGGTATAACTTGCAAATCGTCTGCTTCCGGGTGCCTGTACCCATTTGTCTTCAAAACCAAGTAGGCGGTAGCTATAAGTGGCTGTATTATCCGGTTCAAAATTCAAGGCGGAGAATTCCAATGAGAAGGACTTCTCTTTTTCATGGAGTTTTATTTCCTGAGTTACGGCAATGTCTTTGGGCAGATATTCATTACCGGGCAGGATATTCTCATTTCCGATTCTCAACCGCGTGAAGCGTATGTTGGCAGGTTGAACAGTGACAACAGGCAGATTGCTATCAATGGCTGTCAGTCCTGCTACGCTGCCGAAATAGAGTGTACCGTCCGAAGAACGGTATGAGGCATTCCAATAGAATTGTGCATCCGGAAAGCCATCTTGTTTGGTGTAATTGGTGAAGCGGTTCTCGTTTGGGTGGAAGCAGGAAAGTCCGTTATTAGTTCCTATCCAGATACTTCCATTGATATCTTCTTCCAGACTTCGTACATTGTTGTTGATTAAGCCTTGGTCTGTATTATAAGATATGAATTTTTCTTTGCCTTGCTTATCAATTATCCGTTTATATATGCCATATCCATTACTGCCCAACCATAATGTACCATCTTTAGCTTCGCAAAAACAACTGATTTTCTCTATCAGTCCCGATTGGGGATTATCGAGCTTATAGCGTAAGTGACGATGCTGGAATTCTCCTTCTTTTGACTGGGGAGACCGGGAATTAAGATCTATGATGTAGACTCCTTCCGTAGAACCTATCCACAGCTTATTTTCTTTGTCGATAATGGCGCCGAGGCAACCGCGGATGTTTTCTGCCATACGGTTAGCAAAAGGGGAAATGAACTTTTGAGTTGCCATATCATAGAAAAAGAGCCCTCGATTGGCGCCTATCCACATTCCATTATTGGTAGGGTCATAAACGAGTACTGCTATGAAGAATAATGGAAATCCTGTTTCCGGGTGGGTATATATCACTTGGAGGGGACGATTCGGTGCTTTAGGATTCATTATGTTGATTCCGCCACCCCAAGTACCTACCCATAGCCGACCTTGGTTGTCATTGACCAGGCTGCTGACTGAGTTATGGCTTATCTCACCACGTTCCCATCTGTAATGGATAAACTGTTCGGTTCCTTGTTTTTTCAGATTCAGTCCTCCCTCTACTGTGCCTACCCACAAACTGCCTTCTTTATCTTCATAAATGACATTTACCGGGTTGTCGGACAAGCTTGCGGGATTTTCTTTATCATGTTGGTAATTGTGTATCACCAAGCGCTTCGGTGTCAGTTTATTGATTCCACCACTTTCAGTGCCGAACCAAATGTGTTGCCCGTCTACTCTTATACAATTAATAAAGTTGCTGTTCAACAGGCTGTTACTGGTTGAACTATGAGTAAGGCGTTCGAAGTTATCAGTGATAGGATTGTAGATGTTGGCTCCGCGTAAAGTTCCTGCAATCAACTGTTTATCATCGGTGATGGCAAGATTGGTCAGATAGTTTTGCGATAAAGAATGAGGGTCATTCTGATTATTCTCATACAGTTTTCTTGTATTGTTGCTTTTGTTGTAACGGAACAATCCTATGTGTGTAGCTATCCAGACTTCATTTTCTTTGGCTATCATGTCTTTGAAATATATGCCAGGCCAAAAAGTCAGTTGCTCTGATATAGAACTTTTTTCTAACTGTCCCTGTGGTGTCGGGGTTATTTTATAGATAGTACCATTGATACCGGTCCATATCTTGCCATCTTCGTCGATATCTTTTAATATAAGGTCCGGTTCATCCTGCTCAGGTAAATCTAATGTGGATAATGTATCTATGCCACCTTCGGCATCGAAAGTTATCCGGTGAAGTGCATTGTCGCATTGCAGCCAGATGCAACCTTGCGAATCAAGAATGACGATATAGGTGGGGTGATTTATAAACCGGGGCAAAAGTCCTTTAGGGTCATTGGGTATTACAGATTGTAGAGTAGATAAGTCGATAATATCTGTGCCTCCTTCGGATACGATCCAAAGACGGTGGAATCTGTCTTCATATACATTGTGGATAAAATTACTCTTGAGCTTGCTGTGAGGAGTGTTGGGATTGAAATGAATGAATTCATAGCCATCATAACGTGACAGTCCGCCTCCGGCAGTGGATATCCACAGAAAGCCACGGGTGTCTTTATAAATGTCATCGATGAAATTGTGAGGTAATCCGTCATCCATGGTGATATAAGAAACGTTGTATCGATCTGCAAAATGTTCTTGTGCCTGTAAGGATACGGACATTATAAAACAACTATATATAATAAGGTATATAAAGGAGTGGGCTTTCATATTGTTTCGTATTATTAAAACAAAGTTAGGAGATTATCCGGTTATTTTAAAATTTAGTGTGTTCTTTTAATCAGAATTGTTGGATTGTCCACCTTAAATATCCATTTGTCCACCTTCCGGTATTCAGCAGGGCGTATTTTTGCAGCAGAATTTATTATTTGCTGATATTATGAGAAACTTACTACACGTAGCTGTACTGCTGATGGGCAGCCTGTTTGCTGGTTGCACCTCTTCTGTTTTTGCCCCTATTGATTCACCTAATCCGTGGGCAGATGATTACTCTCCATTATCTTCCATGGAGAATTACCAATTATGGGGAACCTACAACGTGCATGACCCGTCTTGCCATAAGATAGGCGATTATTACTATATGTATTCTACGGATGCTATCTTCCGGGAAAATCGTAAAGAAGCCAAAGAAAAGGGTGTGCCTTTGGGCTTTATACAGATGCGCCGTTCCAAAGATCTGGTGAATTGGGAATTTCTGGGTTGGGCATTGCCCGAGATTCCGCAGGAAGCGGTAGAGTGGGTACGCTCTCATGCAGGAGGGCATGGGGCGACAAATATCTGGGCACCTTATATCATTCTTTATAATAATAAGTATAGATTGTATTACTGTGTTTCAGCGTTTGGACGAAAGACTTCCTATATCGGATTGGCAGAATCAGATTCGCCCGAAGGCCCTTGGACGTTGGCCGGGTGTGCTGTTAAGACAGATGATACGACAGCCATGAATGCTATTGATCCCACTATTACTGTAGATCCTTCAAATGGTAAGTGGTGGATGCATTACGGTTCATTCTTCGGTGGTCTGTATTGTGTGGAACTGAATCCGGAAACCGGTCTTCCTATGCTGGATGGTGACAGGGGGCATCTGGTAGCCCGTCGCGCCAATTATAAAAAGGATAATCTGGAAGCTCCGGAAATTATCTATAATCCGGATTTGAAAGAATACTATCTGTTTGTATCATACGATCCGTTGATGACAACCTACAATGTACGTGTGGGACGTTCAGACAAAGCGGAAGGACCGTTCATTGATTACTTCGGAAAAGAGCTGAAAGATACGACGAATAACTTTCCTATCCTGACAGCTCCTTACCGTTTCAAGAACCATCCGGGTTGGGCGGGCACAGCGCATTGTGCTGTATTCACTTCAGATGACGGACAATATTTCATGGCTCATCAGGGACGCTTGTCACCGCAAAACCAGATGATGGATCTCCATGTGCGACAAGTCTTTTTTACTAAAGACGGATGGCCTGTCGTATCGCCTGAACGTTATGCTGGTAGTAATCCCCGGGAGTTCTCTGCGGCAGATTTAGTGGGCGAGTGGGAAATTATCCGTGTACAGGAACCTCTGTATGAACGCAAACTGGAAGCCGGACAGATATTGTGGGGTGAAGGTGAACTACAAGATGAAGAATGGAACATGTCCCACCTCTTATATCTGGAGAAAGATGGAAAGTTAGGAGAAGATCAAGGAACCTGGGATTTTGCCAAAGAAGACCAATCCTTACAACTGACACTCAATGGAGAAGTGGTGAAGAACCTGATTGTGTTTGCAGGGCACGACTGGGAGAATGAAACGGAAACTGTCCTCTTTACAGGGCTGGATAGCCGTGGGCGCTCCGTATGGGGAAAAAGAACTAAATAACCAATTATAATTTTATTTTAAAACCATGAAAAGATACACTGGATTATTAGCGGCGCTGACCCTTACCGCAGGTATGGC
>USSR01000038.1 GCA_900557355.1 uncultured Bacteroides sp. | reverse complement strand
ACGTTAACGATGCAAAGATGCAGCATCTTCCACGGAGATGAAACGACACCTAATAGCCTCATCAGAAAAGTACTAAAAAGCATTTCAGACATACGCAACCGACATAAAGGAACTAAATAAACGACAAAAAGCAAGGAAAAAGCGACAAAACCGATAGCCGGGGGAGAATAATAAACAAACAAATATATTCAAACTAATAAATACCATACTAAAAAGCATGGAAAGTTTTAGGCGCTCAAGGCTGTCAATAGCCAGATACCGTATATTGAAAGAGAGCAAACTGCAATTATGCCGGTATATCGAAAGCAATGAAAACCAAGAATTGCCGAGATTGTTGCGAGATGATTCGGGCAAGATTGTCTGATATATGTTAATATTTCATGGTAAATAAGCATTTCCCTGTACAAATGCACTACAATCACGAATAAATGTAGTATATTTGTACTAAAATAAAGAGTATAGGCATGGAAAGCAAGAGATATAATAACAGTTTTACTTCCTCTAGTATTGTAAAGGAAGAAGGTCGGACAGCCTATTATAAGCTGCTGGACAGTGTGCGTGACGGAGACGCGGTACGCATCAAACGGGGCGTATATGCCACAGCCGAGCAGTTGGCGGACACGATGATAGATGTGGAAGCCATCATTCCAGGCGGTGTGCTGTGCCTTTTCTCCGCATGGAATGTGCATGGGCTCACCACCTCATTGCCTCAGGCATACCATGTGGCGGTAAAAAGAGGTCGCAAAATCACGCTTCCAACATTTCCCAAGATAGAGCTCCATCATATCACAGACACGATGTTTGACATAGGTGTCGAGGAACTGGTTGCAAGCGGTTACCACATACATATATATAATAAAGAGCGATGCGTGTGCGATGCAGTGAAGTACCGCAACAAGATAGGCATGGATGTTTGTTCCGAAGTGGTGAATAACTACATTTCCCAGCCAGACAGAAATCTATCCCTGCTGATGGATTATGCCGACAAACTAAGAGTAAAACGAATCCTCGAACAGTATATTGCAATAAAACTATGAGTGAAATCAAAAATCCTGGAAAGTCCATCCGGGCAAAGCTGCTCAATGTAGCCAAGCAGAAGGATGTGTTCTACCAGACCATTCTGACCAGATATTTTCAGGAACGCCTATTGTACCGTGTCTCACAAACTCATTACCGTGAGAACTTCTACCTGAAAGGTGGAGCACTGATGTATGCATACGAACGCTTTGCTGCACGTCCGACATTGGATATTGATTTTCTTGGCACGCATATCAGCAATGATGGCGAACGCATCGCCGAGGCGTTCCGTGAAATATGCGCTGTAGAGTGTGAGGAAGACGGAGTAAGGTTTGCTGCCGACAAGATTGCAGCACAGAACATCACCGAGTTCAAAGACTACCACGGTATCCGTCTAAGTATTCCGGCGACAATGGACACCATTGCCCAAGTGCTGACAATGGACATTGGTTTTGGAGATGTGGTAACACCACATCCTGTATCATTAGATTACCCATTGTTATTGGAAGAACTGCCAGAAGCAAACATTCTTGCCTATTCCACTGAAACCGTAATTGCGGAGAAGATGCACGCCATCATAGACTTAGCTGACCAAAGCAGCCGGATGAAAGACTATTATGACATCTACCACCTGCTCACATCATTCAAATATGACAATACCATATTACAGGATGCTATCAACCGCACTTTCGAGAATCGTCATACTCTTTATAATGCAGATACGATGTTCTTCAGGAAAGACTTTCCCAACCATCCGCAGATGCAGTTACGATGGTCAGCATTTCTAAAAAAGGCAACTATCAAAAATAGCCTTTCATTCTCCGAGGTGGCACATTGGCTGCAAGAGGCTTTAATGCCATATTGGGAAGCCTATGGACGTATGTAATACTTCCGACCATTAATACATTATACAAAAAGAGTGCACCTTCTTCCCCACCGGGAAAAAGATGCACCACACAAACAAAACAAACAATAGAGCGACCTTCACAGGCAGCGTAGAACCCATGATTCCATTTTTCCTATGCTACTATTATAAAAAGAAAAATGGCAGGGGCACGGATTCTCTTGGGGAAATGAGGCGCTTCACAGCGACATAAAGGATATAGGCCATTAAACTCATTTATTATACTATATGGGAAAAACCTACATCTTTTTCTATTCTCACAAAAACATGAAATGAAACAATTAATTTCCTTTTATTATTTTCCAGACTGGCACTGCTACCACCGCACCGACAATCGGAGCCACAATAAACAGCCAGAGCTGGCTGATAGCCTCCATACCTGCAAACAATGCCGGGCCAATGCTACGGGCAGGATTAACCGATGTCCCCGTAACGGGAATACATACAATATGCACCAGGACCAGAGTCAATCCGATAGCCAGCCCGGCAAAATGAGGACTGCTATTATCCCGGTCGGTAGTGCCCAGTACAGTCAATACAAAGATGAACGTAAACACCGCTTCGGCCACAAATGCAGCCAGCAAATACGGCTCTTCAAAACCGTTGGCTCCCGTACCTTCTATCCCCATTGTGCCGGTAATCAACCACAGCAATGCAGAGCCAAGTATTCCGCCCGTCACTTGCGCTACGATATACACACCGGCTTCCATAACCGACAGTCCGCCATTCAGCCAAACACCGATAGTGATGGCCGGATTGATATGACAGCCCGAAACAGGGTCGATTGTGTACGCCATTGCCACCACCGACAAACCGAACGCGAAAGCAATCGTCAACACAGCGGCTACCGATGTCGCACCGCCATTCAATACAGCAGCACCGCATCCCATTAAGACAAGCACCATAGTGCCCACCATTTCAGCTATAAATTTCGTTTTCATAATCTACTTTTTCTACTCGTATAAGATATACTATTCTCTCTAATCATCCTCCCATTCCGAAGGCGGCAACGACTTCTTCCCATACCATTTCATCCAAGCACGAGATTTCCGCTTTCTCAAATAAAGCGCATCGCTACAATGCTCCAACGCTTCCCAGTCAAATGAAGAATGGTGTCCGAACCACCTCTCCAGCCAGTAAAGCAGATGATAACTCATGAACGCAAGCAACATCCACCACCACGAAAGCCAGACGGATAGCACCAATGCAGGCAATAATGCCAAGAAGAAACATTCCGTATACTGCCGCGCATGAATCTGAAGTTCCATCTCCTCCCACCCTTCCAAATATTTGAACCGGGTGAAACAACATCCGAAAATCATAAAATAATGCCTTTTCTTCCTGTTCAGGAAAGTTTTCGCCAACAGACTATTATATATTATCATATCCTCCTCTTCATTCAAAAAAACAACATTGCAAAGGGCCGTCCAACTACCGGCCGACAAGCCCACCTTGTAACGACAAAGCACTTTCAGTCCCGACGTAGAAGAAAACGAGACAGTCCCGCAATGTTGCCTGAAATACCTTGAAATGAAATAAAACTATTATTCGACGATTACGACGCGGTTCAATTCAGGTTCACTGAAACGGTTGTTCGTATCGCCCTCCGCTTTCTTCACGAGACGTTCAGGGGAAATTTTATACTTTTCGACTAATAAATTGTACACATATTCCATACGTTGTTCACTCAAACGCTGGTTCAGTTCCTTGCTGCCCGTAGCGCTGTCTGCCGAACCAATCAGCGTGAAAGTCTTGTTCTTATCCGCCTTGATGGCGTTGTTCACATAAAACTCAAGATTGGTAAGTTCCTTCTTGTCCAGGGTAGCTTTGCCGATATTGAAGAACAGGGCTACCGGCGAAGCAGTCACTTTCGATTCATTCACCACTTCCGGTTTCCGACTTCTGGCAGCTTCCAGTTCGGCGGCAAGGCGCTGTGCTTCGGTGCTCAAATCATGATTTTTGGCGCGAAGCGCGTTGATACGTTCATTATAAGATGAATAATCTGCAGGAGCCACTTTCTCGACACGATTGAAACGGGTCTTGCCCAACTTCACGCTTAGACCCAGTGTCACCGAACTCATACCTTCACCTTTGCTGCCACTTACAGTTCCGTCAAAACACTCTTTCACTAGCATTTGCCGTCCTTCCAGAGTCAGGTCCAGACGCTTGCCCAGGCGGAACGTATTCAAGATACCGATGTTGGCGGCAATTTCATTGTCATGCGTACTGTTTCCCCACGAACGTGCCCAACCGAAACCTACAAACGGAATCACATTCCACACACGTTTCTCATTGAATCCGAGGAAACCGTTCGACCAGTTCCACATAAAGTCCGCATGGAGATTGGAAACATTGAACTCTTCCTTGTAATAACCACGATGCGCCCCTTTGGCATACATCCCGCTTGCGTCCGTCAGCCCCTTGGCTTTCAGACCCGAATATTGCAGACGCACTCCGTAAGAAGGAGTTATCCACTTGCCCAACGAAACATCTAATGCAGGAGCAATACGGTTGCCCACCGATGTCTTGTTATCAAATTCACCTTCATAGATATTGATACCACCGCCTACACCGATATACCAGTTACTCCAGAAACCATTCGTTTCATACGGGCCACGGAGAATATTTCTGTCCGTGTCACGATTTTCCTTTTGCTGTGCCATAACACAGACTGATGATAATACCAATGCAACTGTAATAATTTTCTTTTTCATGTTTCAATTTTTATGTTCAACATTTAGTTTAACCTGTTTCTTTACTCTAATTTCATTTTACTTCCGGGACGGAATTTCACTTGTCGCTTTGCCGGAATCAGCATTGAGCCGCCTGTGGCAGGATTATGCCCGTTGCGTGCTTTCCGTCCCTGAATGACAAAACTTCCGAAACCGACTAAGGTAACACCCTCTCCTTTATGCATTGTTTCCGCAATGGCTTCCATTATTGCATCTACTGCATTCGTAGCTTCGTTAAAGCTCAACTTACGTTTAAGGGCTACTTCTTTGATTAGTTCTGATTTGTTCATAAGTTTATATTAAGAATGATTTTATATGTTTATTCATCACGGACACAGCGGATAGAACCAGCCGTAGCACGATCATCCCAACCATCACCACCTCCGAATCCATAGTCCGCTACTATAGGATTTTTTATAAATAGCGATAATGTCAATACTGAATTATTACCATTCCTCCTACCTTTAGTACCAGTTCCACTTGTATGTCCTGTATAGAAGAATGGCTTTAACCCTTTGAATTCAATTCTTCCATAACGATGTGAACCGGATATAAAATAGACTGAATGATCTCCATTTTTTCCATAATGAAAATAAGCTCCATATTCTGTAGCTAAAAGAGGATAAAAATCTTCTTTTTGAATATAAGCGTTAGTCTGATTATTGTATTCTCCCACATATTCTATAACAGGATTCTTCAAAAACGCCCCATAAACATCTTGCGGGGGAACTTTATATCCAGCAGGGCACGGATCATAAATTGTTTTCATGATTTTTCCTATGTTTACCATATGATGTACGGAATATGGATTTCCCCATAAATACTGATTCCCTGCAGGTTCTGGCTCATTATAATAAAGCCAGTCATTATCACTATTCTCAACATTTTCATTCATCATAATAAACTCTTCCGGATGCTTTATCGCATATTCTATTGTACCTACATTTTCTGTTTTATTTACTTCCTTAAAATTCAAATCAGATCCTCGTATATCATAGATAGGAGCATTTTCAATACTTCCAAGGGAAGCAGGCCCAATAAAAGGATCTTTACGTCCCCATTGATAACCTAAGCCACATGTAGTCAATATATCTGGTATCGTTGTTGTTGCTCCTAAATCCCGATCCATTATTTTATAGTTTTTTCCACTATAAGTTTCTCCATTAGTAGGTAACCCCAGTTCAATAATATCAGGTTTCTCCGTACACCAGACATGCCAACTCCAAAGCACATTTGCATCTTCCGCGTTCGGATCTGATTTATCATAAACTGCAATGACCCCATTTCCTGCACCGTTACTCAAAAATTCAACCCGATTAGTAGTAGCATTAAATGCAACTTGTGAAATCAGATTTTTCACATCTTGCCAAATCAACTTTGCAGAAAGAGGAGTTATTCTAACATTTTTAGAATTTGAAATATCGTTCCCTAAAGCATCCTTAAAATGATACACTTCTGCATCATCACCTATAATCTGCCCCTTATCTAAACGTCCTTGTTCATCATAAATATAACCGAATGTATATATTCTTGTTTCTCCTACTATACCATCCGTCCCGTTTCCTATCACCGTAGCATCAAATGAATAAAGACCATAAGTCACCGGAGTAATAAAGCAATTTGCCGGACCGTCTTCATCCACAGCAATCGCTTCAGAATGAGGTATGATACTAAAAGGGATATACTTCACAATATTACCTATGGTTATCTCCAAATATCCTTCCTTTAGTGAAGAATCTCCTGGTACATTGCAATAAATCCAATATACATTACTACCTTGTGGAAGATTCGCCTCATTTATCGGAAGTCCATCTTCTCCCTTTACCTGCATCAAGTTCTTATTATCTACGCTATAAAACAGACACACATCAGATGAAGAGACCAAAGTTTCCTTGTCAGAATTTAAAATACGAACTTTACGGGTAGTGACATTATTTAAATCAACATTCCCTGTCTCATCAGCCTGCAATTCAAATTTTACCATTGTTACCGGGTCTGTGATGCCATTCTCTATCAACTTAAGGTCTTCCCTATCCGTTTTTACCAAGTACTGGCCGTTAGAAGCATATCCCCGCGACCAATTATCCGAAACCGTCACCGTATACTCGATATTACTTCCCGGATTTTGAATGGCTTCCAGTTCCGTATCATATCCCTTATTCTTTAGCTCGGCAATAGTAAAGCGATAAGAATGATTACGTATTATATCCAGATACTGCCCGGTTTCCTTATCCAGGAAATCCAAACGATAATACTCTTTATTCGAACCGTCCGGATTCCGGACTACAAGAAGCAACATTGCACGATCTTTGGAGAATGTTTTCTTATCAACCTTATTTCCTAAAGCGTAAATGGAGTGTCCATATTCCAAAGGATAGTAACTTGTCACCAATCCTTTCGTTACATCCAAAGGAGTTGTAGCGGAAAGTAAATCATGCTTTTCTGAACTGCCGCTTTCGTTGATACTGCCCTGATAGATTCCTCCCTTATACTCGCTATCTAACGTAAAATCCGAATAATTCAGATTTCTCCATTCCCAATAGACTTGTTTACCGGAAAACAAATCCGTCTCGGCATCTACTGTAACCTTTGCCAAACAACGGGTCAATAGGCAAACATTAGAGCTAGCCTTTTCATTCCATTCTATCCAACCGTACATCGGAATAGTCCGCCCTTCACTTTGCAGACCGGAAAAGCCCTTCATCATTCCTTGACTAGTATAATTCCTCAACTGCTCTTCACTAGCCGTTTTATTTATAAGAAAATCACCTGCTCCTGATGCAGAAGAACGATTAGTCAGGTTACAAACTACATAAATTCGTTCTTTGTCAGCGGGAATGTATTCTTTCAATGTCACAGTCGGCGATGCGGTTCCATTTCCAAACAAAAAGGACAAATCAGCTTTACCCTCCTGATAATATACAGGGGATGAGGCGTGAGAATCATTGTATACGAACACCTGTATGCCACTAATCTTACATTCCGATTCATTCGCCACACTGCGTACCTGTACCAATTCCGCATCCGGGATAGATAAGCTGATGACATTTTTTTGAGAGGAATTAATCATTTCCATTTCAGTGTCATCGTTACAACCACCTAACAACATATTAAAAGCGAAGAAAACCAACAGACATATCCCGAACAAGTATTGTTGTATTGTTATTTTCATTTCATTCATACTTTTTAGATTTCTAATGAATTATTCCTTTACACAGCGTATCGAAGCAGGCGTTGAAGTAACCACCGGATTATATATATTATATTCAAAGTCCATAGCAGTATATGGATGAAAGTTAAACATGAGCCCACTATGTTCTTTGTCAGCAGGATGAGGTGAAGAACACCAGTAAACTCCCCGTTTTCCTAACTTTATACCATCACCATTAGGTCTATAAGTCTCCGGCAAATAAATTAGCTTCGTTTCATCAATCCCTGCATTATCATAATAAAAGGTTGATCCATTCGCAAAATAACTTTTTATGAAATACATATCCCCAAGTGACGCTCCGGCCGGGGGGAATATGGCGATCTCACCTTTACTCAAGATTTTAAAAACGTCATGCGGTGCAACTTTATAACCATACGGACAAGGGTCATACAACGATTTTAATGTTTCTTTAGGGAAAACATCCTGTTCTCCGTCCGGATTTCCCCACAGATATTTCAGTTCTGTTGTTTTCGTACACCAAGATTCACTCCCCAATCCTCTCCTTGGACTATACAAGGAACTCGGAGTACTTATAGCTTGACCGGCAGTCACTCGTTCATCGGAATATTTATATACGACCTGACCACTTCTTACGTCATATAAAATAGTACGTATGCCATCATAAGTCAATGAACCCGAAAACGGGTCTTTACGCCCCCATTGATAATGCAATCCTTGAACAGTGCCTAAATACGCTTTAGTAGCAGTCGCACCAAGATTACGATCCATCACTTTATAGTTATTGCCCGTATATATCGAAGTGACGAATTCCAGTATCTTTGGGGTAGCCGTACACCAAAGGTGCCAACTCCACAACACTTTCGCATCCTCCGCATTAGGATTAGTCTTATCATAAACAGCTATCACTGCATTTCCCCGGCTTCGTCCCATTTTCACCTGAACCCTGCCATTGACTAAAGCAACTTGTTCCACCAGTTCATCCGTGTCCTGCCAAAGCAATTTGGCCGATAAAGGATGAATATTGGCACCACCGGCTTTTGTCAAGATATTGCCACTTGCGTCTTCAAACTTCCCTTCGTCAATAATACCGTCCACTCCGTTTCCCATTATGGTAGCAGTGAAAGAATAAGAACCTGCACCTCTATCTGCTATATAACTATTGGCAGTCCCTTCCGTGTCTAACGGAGTAAAAGTATCCAATGAACTGACAGGAATATATTCCACATGCACATTGTCGGAAGAAATTTCTATAAAACCACCTTCATAATTGGCGGGAACACTACCGGTGGTACAATAGAAATTCATTACTTGTGCGGCAGTGAGGTCATAAATGCCACTGTTATCCGCCAGTTTATCCGTTTCCGTTATTCCATTGCAATATAACTGTAAATCTGTTGTTGATATTAAATCTGTCTTATTAGGCTTCAAAGCTCTGATTTGTAAGCGTCCCGGAGCATGACAGTCCACTTTCAGCAGTTTCACCGGGTCGACAATATCTTTAATCAAAGTTATTTTTGTCCTGTCTATATCAAAGTCAACGCCTCCTACAATATCACCTGTAACGCCTACATCTTCCCAATCGAGCATATTCGTGAATATTTTCACTTCATCAAGACTTAGCACCCTCACGTCCACTGTATAAATATGATTCCTCAATATTCGATAACTATCATTTGTTTTAATGGGAATAACGCGTTCAATCGTGCGATTTTCTCCAGTTTCATTATTCCACAAAGGAATCCTGACTTTCAAAGCTGTAACATTCGTATTTTCATCATAGTCTGATTCATTCTCTAACCAGTTCTCATAAATATAGCGGTCATAAGACGTCTCCGCTACTTTATCAACATTTACCCCGTCATCTATCGGTAACTCAACGGATGATAATAAATGAGAATTTTCCCATCGAAACCACCAATCAACATTTTTTAAAGTACAATCTATATATCTGTGATATACGTCATTCCACCAATCATTTGCAGCAGGATTACGGTGAGTCTCAAAAGGTGCAAATGGACGAATACACAAAGGCATATGAAGTATTTGAGTCTCTACCTGATTTATATTAATATTCCATGACCCTAGAACGGAGCGTTTTGTAGTACGAACCACGGTTCGTAACTTAGCGACTCCACGAAGTAAATGTACATCAGCCTCAAACTCACGACCACCGCCCCACCTATCTCTTATTGTCCCTATCCCGGACATATATAACGGAGTTGTCAATTCCTCCTCTGAAGTGACATCAATCGGATATTCTTGATTTGCCCACACATAAATATTATCTCCATCTCTAAATGTACCAACAGGCACTTCAATACTTGCCCTATATATACTATCCTCATAAACATAGGAATCAAGATATATTGTTCCATTCTGCGTAGAATAGAAATTTCTGTAATGGTCGCCATCATAACAACCTATTTTTACAAACAAGTCTTTTATCTCATTTTCTTTTTCTAAAGCAATGCTGCGTGTATTAGAACCCACAACTTTAGAAGAAGACACTATGACTTTAAAAGTAAGCCTCTCCATTCCTTCCGGTATGCATGAGGTGTCTCCCTTCTCATACACTGAAGTACATGAGAATATAAAACAGCTTACAAAGCATAATATTAGATATACAATGTACTTTTTCATACTATATATTATTTCTGCTATTCTTAGTTTATTCTTTAACACAACGTATAGAACGTCCGTCTGCCCGCCAAAACGGTTGCCATTCTTGTCCCAAGCCATAACCATATCCCCCTAAAGGATAAACTGAATTTACTGAAGCTACAGATGCCCAATGCGACAATCCAGATATAAGACGACCATCTTGAGGCAGACGTTTGTCTGATCTTGGATAATAGCCTGCTTCTGGATGAATAATACCTTGTGTACTCTCAGTTGAACCAGCTTGTAATCCCTTCCAAGGTTGATTGTCTGGGGGAACACGCCAACCTATCGGACATGGATCAAATATTGTTTTATTATTTGGCAACCATAATGAATAATTCATTAATGACACCGAATTTGTATACCAGTCTCCCCAACTTCGCTCATTAGTTATATAAGTTAGAGGTTCACGAACCGACTCTACTAAGTTTTCCACTTCAGCTACTTTAAAACGGACATTGGTTACACTATTTTCCGTATAAAGTGTTTTTTCCTTTTGAGTCCAATTTTCAGCACTAGGAAAAGGATCTTTACGTCCCCATTCATACAGTAAACCTTTTACTCCACCGTCAATTGTATATTCATTAGTCATAGCTCCCAGATTTCTATCCATCCAAACCAAATTATTAAAAAACTTCTGTCCTTCTGTTACATTTGGTTCATAATCTGTACACCAAATATGCCAACTCCAATAAATCTCGCCGTTTACTTTCATCGCAACAACCGCATTTCCCTCTTTTGCCGTCCTTACCTGCAAGTAAGCCCTCTCGCGCTCCAAAGCATTGACCACCGTGATTCCTCCGTCCGCAATAACTCCTTGTTCATCTTGCCATACGAGTTCTGCCATTACGTCTCCATCCGGAATTGGAATATTGCCAAACTCTACTTGTTGAGCCCATATCTTATATACGTTTTCAGTAGGAATATCCACCCTTCCGCCCGGAGCTACCATATAACAATTCGTCATCTTAACTTCTCCCTTCACCTCTTCTGCCTGTGGCGGAAGATATTCCCATGGACACACTGTCAGATTTAGTTTAAACTTAGCTGTTTTTTGAGTAAAACGGCAAAAAAGTTTATATACATGGTTACGTTCTATTTTTTCTAGAATTTCTCCATAGAGATAACCGGTATAAGGATCATATCCGCCCAACTCGACCCAAGCACAACCATCATATCCCGTTTCATATCTATAATGGAAATCTAAGGATAATTTATCATATATACACTCCATTTCCGGAACATAAAAAGAATATAATAATTCTCCTTTATCATCAGAATATACTTCTTCTCTGATTTCTTTTCTGTCCATAAAATAGATATTATCGTAACGGTTATCCGGCACTCGGACAGGCGATATAAATCCAATATCTGATATACGATCCACTCCTAACTCTTCAATATAAAGCCTGTTTTCCCAGTAGTTTTCATCCTGTCCTATTTCCCTCCTCATATAAACATCTACCCTCGCAACAGCTCGGTCTACTTGCAGATTGATTGTTTGTGTCGTCCCTTCCAATGCGTCCACTCCTGTCAGTTCTCCATACATCGGCAAACAATAATCATTATAGTAGCCCATTATATTAGGATTCCAATAATCCATTATATCACGTCTCCTGTATTGTATTTCAGCCAAATCACCCGGATGATCCACTGCTTCCAATAAAGCACGGGAATCCATATCCGTTGGCTCATTTACAATGGCATAAAACGTTTTACCAGTAGCAGCCTTTACTAGAAATATCGGAGTAACGTATACACCATCATTTATATTCAAATCCGACCAATAATACATCTTATCTAAAGTAGAGCCATCAAAAACGTAAAGACGTAACCGGTTGATACGCGTTTCATTTTCGTTCAATACTTCAGGATCATATGTAGCACGTGTACTGATACTCATATTCATTCGCACCTTTCCCGGTTCATCCGACAGAACTGCACGTTGTTCCTCATTCACACATGAGAAACAAAGCAGCACAAGCCACATCATCCATTTATATTTTGTATATCTCATATCATTTGCCGTTATAGTTTACGTTTACTAAAGGTCTTCACCTTTCAACCAGATAGTCCAGCCGTTAATCACAATCTTCGTGGAAAGGAAATTCAATAATTCCGGGTTATAGAAAAAGACAATCGCATACTCGCTCTGACGGTCGAGGTACTCCTGCGCCGGAATATTGTGCCCTTCCATTTTTGTAAGCAGCAGGTAAGGTATTAGGTCAACCTTCATCAGTTCCTTACTGTCCGACATGCGTGTAAGCGTCAGATATACTTTTTTATGTTCGAGCAGGCGCATGGTATTCATTTCCGCCACAATGCCCACATCTTCCACTTTTTCCAAATGATAGGGCTGATAACTAATCACGTCGTCATCCAGCAAGTCATTATTCCAGTCATAATATCCGTTGTCCGCATGGATTTCGAACAGGCAATCACTCATATCCAGTTCTTCTCCCGGACCGGACTTTTGCAAGATAAAGCGGAATTTATTGGTATCCTTTATCAGAGAGACCATTTCCGTCTGTTCCTGTCTGCCGGTAAAGTCGACAGTCTTCACCTCGCCATACCAAAGCGGGTTCAGAGCTTTATTGTGCACCAATGACTCTTTCCGTTTCATTCTTACCATCAAGTCTTCCAATGTTGATTTCCCGGCAACCAGTTCCGGCATTTCAAAGTCATCGCTCACTCCCGCCCAAGCGGCTATCCGGTATTCACCGACCGGAAGCGGCAACGGCATACGGTAGCTACCGCTGCCCAAAGTTTCTCCCTGCTCGCTCTTCTTCATGATAAACGTACCTTCCTTGTCAAATACAAACACGTCGACACGATTCACTTGAGCCGCAAAAGCGTCGGAAAACTCCATGTTATAGTCATACCGGAAACGAACATACAACTGACATTCCGGTAGTGTCTCATCAATGGATGTGCAGGAAAAGAGTACAAGCAATAACAACAGGCAACTTCCATAATTCATCCGTCGGACAGCACCTTTTGTATTCATTATCTTTCTCATAATCTATGGGTCTATTTATTTTTCTAGTTTCATATATAGTGTGGAAAAGCGACTTTTGCCTTTCTCGGAATAATCTGCTTTAGTTGACAAGTCGCGAAACTTGCCTGTATGGTAAGACCTGTTTTTATCAGTTTTTTATATCAAGGTCTTGATTCACGGAAATAAGCCTCCGCCGGCTGAACAAAAACGAAAAGAGGAAAAAAAGAAGGCGTCACAAGACAAGCTGCGCCGTATCATAACGCCTTCTTATTATTTTAATTGTTATTTTAGCCCAATATAGTTATCACTACAAATCCACTCCCTGACTCCAGGTAGTCCATGGATTTATCGTAATACTTACAGAGAGATATGCTTCAGCGTCATCATCATTCTCACCTGGTTTTTCAGGGTCAGTAGGATCTGTGGTATCAGGAATCCAAGGAGTACCCGGTTGTTTCACGCTGTTGATAGTCAATGTGTACCAGTTGTTACGTACAACACCGTATTTGCCAAGTGCCATTGTGGCGGTGATTGCATCGTCATGACGGATGAGGATGTTATAATAGCATACACCTTTCTGGAAGTATTCTACACCTACGGTTTCACCGGCTGTTGCATCAGGCTTGGAGTATTCACCACCGTTCGCAATAGCGTCCAGTTCGGCGAGAGTAATAGCGGCAAAATCAGCACCGACAGTTTTGCCTTGTGCAGTAGCGGCAGCAGACATACGTGCATAGAACTGGTCACAAAGAGTGATTATCTGTGTTTGCAATGCATCCGGTGAAGTAACTGCTTTTGCAGCATTATATACTGCCTGCAAATCAGCCAGTGTCTTATAAGTGACACCCAAAAGGCGGAACCAGCTATCGCCTGCTGTAAATGAATTAGGAGTGTAAACCGCACTTGCTACGGCAGCTGTAGTCTGTGCCTGGGTTTGTGCGTCGGCAGCCATTGTGTTCTCAAGACAGTATTTGCTATCCGTCATAGCTGAAAAATCAGCAGGCAAAGTTCCGTCGTCAGCAACTTTCAGATAGTTGAACTGTGACACATTGAATCCTGCCAGTTCGTAGTTCGGGTCAATTCTATAATCCGCACCTGCAGAACCTCCGGCGGGCATTACGATTTCAGCATACGGGAACATGCTCTTGTTGGTAACATTCAATGCCCAGTTGCCGAATGTACAAGTCACTCCTGCAGGAACCTTGACGCCGTCCGGATTTGTTCCTAAAGAAACCTTGGCTACGACACGGTCTACATGAATAAGTGAACGGTCAGCTTCGGCAGCGGCAATCGCGGCAGTAGCGTCAGCAATAGACGTTCCATCAACCACCTTCACATTAGCTGTCACCAGTGCTCCGTTAGCCGGATTTGCATTGTCGCCGGCATTAATCATCATAAAGTTGTCCTTTGTTGCTCCAATCACTTCGTCAAGTGTCTGCTCTACCGCACCGTTAATGACAGACCAGGAAGCGGAAGCCACACAGGCAGCTTTGAACTTGTCGCTCGGATTGACTACTGCCAGTACTTTGGCGGTAGTAGAAGGAACTTTGAATGCATTTCCGGTCCCTGCTGCAGGATTACCGCCTACATTCAAAATATACTCGGTCGAAGCCAATGTCTTTGTCTCCAAACAAACGTCTGATGCATCAAACAATGCAAGGAGTACTTCGTTTACATTCTGTTCGTCCGCTGTTCCGTGATTTTCTCCAGGAGCGCGTGTTTCCGTACTTTTAGGCATATCTACAACTACGGACATATAAGCCTCCCTGCCGTCTATCGGCAACAGGTCTTGTCCGCCGGTTGCCATCTCTTCATCATTACTACATGCTGCCATCGCCAGTCCGACAAACAGCGTTAAAAAAGATTTGTCCAATTTCATTGTTTTAAAATTTAATGAATACTAAAATGTTAATTACTAAGTATAAGTTTCAGATTATATTATTCAGCTTTTATACCTTCCAAACGTTTCAGGTACACCCGCATCGCGTCGTAATCTCCCATTTCCCAAGCCACGATAGCGGCGTTATTGTTAGCTATCCTGTCACTCGGAAAACGGTCGGCAATCATCCGGATAATCCTGTTGTATTCGTCCGAACCTTTGCCGTAGCTGACTGCGACCTGATACATTTCGTTATGGTTCATCTTATCGGGACGTGTTCTGATGATTTCCCGTCCCTGCTCTACAGAGAACGGAACCACTGTATAGCTGACTGTATATTCCACTAAGCGCAGCTTCGGATATACCTCTTGCAATAAGGCATTATATATTTTTCCGCCATCGATAGCTTTTATCTTCGCATCGCGCGCATCCGGTTCGGGAGTCTGCCCGATAATATCGAGTACTTTCTGCATATAGGAAGGACGGTATTCGCACAACCATGCAGCTAGTCCCTCCCAGTTTTCCGGCACCAAACGGCATTCTATCATACTGTCGTCCAGCTTATAGGCATGTTTCAGGTTTTGTACCAACGCTTTCGCACGTTGTTCGGAAAGGCGGGCATTGCCGTCATAATTGCCTTCCGGCGATGAGTAGCCCACTATCTTAATCCGGGCAATACGATAGTTATCATCTTCACGGATAGAATCAATGGACGAATGGATTTTAGCCAGTTCGGTAGGATTATTCATATAATCGGCAAGCAATGCCGACTGGTTCACTTTAAAATTAAGATATGCACTGCGGGTGAAAGAACGACGTTTCTCCTCTGCCTGTGCCACCATTATTTCCAGATTCGGGCGTTCCACTACCTCTTTGAATAAAGGAAGCTCCGCAACGGGAGCATTACCCAGTGCTTCTCCGCAACCTGCGCATCCCTGTAATTCACGGAATATCTCGACACGTGCTCCGGACATCCACTCCTGTGCCGGAACTGTTTCGTTATATTCTAACAACATATCCCGTTTCCTGTTAAAACGAATCATTTCCTGTCCCTCTCCCGCAGCCGGTTCTTTGCCATACAGACTTTCTTTCCGCTTGTTCATGCGATAACGGTTTCTGCCTGCAATGCAAACTGAAGGCAGGGCGAGTGTATCGCTTTCCGACCGGCTGATTATCAAAGGAGTGATTATCATCTGTCGGCGTGAAGGGAGCCGCAGCGTGCTGCAATCCATATTAAATGAGACTTCCACTTTGTCATCGCTTATTTTCCGGGCAACGGCTTGTCCGATATTTATCTCTTGGGCATGGGCGGAAACTGCGCCTAGCAGTCCCAAGGTCACGTATATACAGATTCTTTTCATCATTAGCCTATTTTATAATGTATATGATACTCACTGCAGCTTTTGTTGGGCCGAAGTAGTTTTTCTTCTCACTTTTCTGAATGGTTCCACATGTGGCACAAGGATATTTGGAATGATCCAACCGCGCATAGCCGACTCCAAGCACAGCCTCCATACTCCAGCGGTTGCCGAGCAGCCACTGGTAGCCGTAGGATATTCCGCCGCCCCACAAATGTCCCTGATAGCGGTGGCGCTCCATGTTATCACTCAAAAATGACATTCCGCCCACATTGTATTTGGCGTAATGTCCGTGCAGAGCCAGAAAATGGCCGTTGAATTTCTCACAAAGCCAGTAGCGAAGTTCCGGCTGCACGCCCCAGTGGCGCAGGCGCGTTTCATCATCAAACTTCCAGGGGTTATAATTTCCGGATAAGTCGAGAGACCATTTCTTGCCCAGGCCTATTTCCAGCCCCAGGTTCATTGTAGTAGTAGCGTCATAAAGCAAATTGGTCTTTACCGCAACCTTTTGGGCATAAGAGTTGGCCGTATTGCAAAGGAGTACTCCCAAGACACCGATTAAACATAGATATTTCTTCATGTCATCTTATTATTTATTGTTGCTTTTCTTGCATCTCTATTCTGTAATAGAGATAAAACAAAAGAATACAAACAATAAAAACCTAATTACCAATGATTTATATCACATAAAGCACCCATATAACGTTTCAGTATCATGATAAAATGAATCATAGCAAACAAAACAGAAAATAATATTCTGATATATAATTCATTAAAAATACAGATACTGAAACAATTGTGAAACAAACAGATAGGTAACAGACCAAACAATCAAAACAGTTATTGCCATGGAAACAAAACTTATGAAAAGCGAATTGCTGTACATCGAAGAACACCTGTCATGCCAAAACTACATGACAACGATTGAAACCGGATTCAAGTATTTGGAGTTCGATAAGAACACAGAATTTGAGGAAGACACTACAAGTAAGAATTATCTTCTATTCTTCCTGAAAGGTGATTTCACCATAACTTGCAACCAGTTCCACAACAGATCGTTTCATGCCGGAGAGATGATACTCATCCCCCGTTCTTCCCGGCTGAAGGGAATTGGAGAAAACGGTTCAAGCCTGCTCTCCATGTTTTTCGATATGCCCGAAGGAAACTGTGACAAGCTCATATTGCAATCTTTATCAGAGCTATGCAACAACATTGAATATGACTTCTCACCGATTAGAATACACTACCCACTGACACCATTCCTCGAAGTGTTAACCCACTGTATCAAGAACGGGATGAGTTGTGCACACCTGCACACCCTGATGCAACGGGAATTCTTCTTTCTCCTGCGCGGATTTTATGAGAAGCGGGAGATTGCAACCCTGCTTCACCCTATCATCGGAAAAGAAATAGACTTCAAGGATTTTGTCATGCGTAACCATACCAAAGTGGATAATATAGAACAGCTCATCTCACTATCGAACCTGGGAAGAAGCCGCTTCTTTTCCAAATTCAACGAGGTGTTCGGAATGACTGCCAAACAATGGATGCTGAAACAAAAGAACCAAAGGATACTCGAAAAAATGACCGAACCGGGAGTATGTATAAAAGACGCCGTTGAAGAATTGGGATTTGATTCGCAAAGTAACTTCAACCGTCACTGCAAACTATATTTCGGATGCACCGCCAAACAGTTAATGGAACGCTGCCAAACCGAAAACAGCCCTATTTATGAGGATAACCACGCAACGTGTACAAAATGAATAAAAAAATGTACTTTATGACAATTTATATTATAAAAAAATAAGCTTACTTTGCAGCGTGAAATAGTTCAAAACAACAAAGAGATTTTAATATAATCTCTATTACAGAATAGATTACAATATCGCAAAGATAAATAAAAATATTATATCTTCTAATTTTCAACGGATTATATTACAAATTTTCATTTCACTTGGATAAATTTGTAACCATGCTGTTCACCTGATTAAGCATGGATACATCGAAATCTTTCAAATAGACGCGTGTCATTTCTTCCGAAGTGTGCCCTAGTCCGGCACTAATCACAGAAATTGGTGCTCCATAGTCACGGGCAAGGGTAGCCCAGGTATGGCGGGCGGTGTACGTCGTCAACGCAACTTTTATATCAGCTGCAACAGCGATTTTCTTCAAATGGCGGTTGATACGCCCTAACGCCAGGCGGTATTGTTTGTATCCCGAAGCGTATTCACCGCTGATTATCGGAAAGAGATACTCATTTTCCGTCTTGTATTTATCCATCAAGCCCTGCATCTGCGGAGTCACCGCTATGCGAATCAACTGTTTCGACTTATGACGGGAATAAGTCAGCACACCATTGCAAATATCGCTCTTCCTCAAAAGGACAATATCGACAAAAGCCATTCCCTGCGCATAAAAGCTGAACAGATACAAATCGCGGGCAAACTCCAGTTCAGGTTCATTCTCCAAATTCAAGTCCGCCAGATTCTGCATATCCGTCCGTGACAAAGCACGTTTCACCGTTTTCGCCGGGCGGGTCTGTGCCTTCGCAAACGGATATTCGCCACGAGGATGATAACCGTCCGCTACCGCCTGGTTGTACAGGGAACGCAAGTTGCGCAGATAATAGCTTACCGTATTTCCGGAAGAGCCGTTACTATACAGGAAATCCTCGTATCTCCTGACGAACGCCGAATCGACCTCCGACATCCGGACATCGGGGCGGCTTATAAATTTTGCCAACGACGAGCGGGTGCTCTTGTAGGCCGCAGCCATCCCCACTTTCTTCAGTTCCTGCTTACGCTCAATCTGCGCATTGATATATCGCAATAAATAAAACTGTGGTTTTCCTGTACCAAAAGCACTTTGAGCCAGAATATCCTCCACTGTAAATTCTTCCCTTGTCCGCTCAAGCTGCCTGATCCGTGTATCAATCCGATTCCGCATCTTCCGCAGCTCGCGGTTCATTTTCACGACCTCCGTAGCCGTAAA
>USSR01000037.1 GCA_900557355.1 uncultured Bacteroides sp. | reverse complement strand
TTTACGATGGCTTTCTGGGATTGGGAGCGCTGGGAGAAAGAAATAGACTGGATGGCTCTGCATGGCATCAATCTTCCTTTGGCCGCTGTAGGGCAGGAGTGCATCTGGTTCAATATGCTCCAAAAGCTGGGATATTCCAAAGAAGAAATAAACGGTTTTATAGCCGGTCCCGCCTTTCTGGCTTGGTGGGCCATGAATAATCTGGAAGGATGGGGCGGTCCCAATCCGGACTCTTGGTACGCACAGCAGGAAGCTCTGCAGAAGAAAATACTGAAGCGCATGCGTGAGTATGGCATCAAACCTGTATTTCCGGGATATTCCGGAATGGTTCCGCATGATGCTGACGAGAAGTTGGGACTGAACCTGACCAAGTCCGATCTGTGGAATGGCTTTACCCGTCCGGCTTTCTTGCACGCTACTGATGCTCGTTTTGCCGAGATAGCCGATTTGTATTACCGGGAGCAGGAGAAGCTTTTCGGCAAGGCAGATTATTACTCTATGGACCCCTTCCATGAAGCAGAAAATGCCGCTTCGGTAGATTTCGATGCAGCCGGGAAGGCCATCATGACGGCTATGAAGAAAGTGAATCCGAAAGCCACTTGGGTAGTACAGGGTTGGACGGAGAATCCTCGTCCTGAAATGATAAAGAATATGCAGAACGGAGATCTGCTGATACTGGACTTGTTCAGTGAATGTCGCCCTATGTGGGGAATCCCTTCTATTTGGAAGCGCGACAAAGGTTATGAGCAGCACGACTGGCTTTTCTGTATGTTGCTCAACTTCGGTGGCAATGTCGGTCTGCACGGCCGTATGGATCAGTTGCTCAACAACTTCTATCTGACAAAGAACAACCCGTTGGCAACTCATCTGAAAGGTATCGGTCTCACCATGGAAGGCTCAGAGAATAACCCCATGATGTTCGAACTGATGTGTGAGCTGCCTTGGCGCCCGGAGAAATTCACGAAAGAGGAATGGCTGAAAGATTATCTCTTTGCCCGTTACGGCGTGCGCGACGAGAAGATAGAACAGGCATGGACTCTGCTTGCCAATACTATTTATAACTGTCCCTTCGGAAATAATCAGCAAGGCCCTCATGAATCCATCTTCTGTGGACGTCCTTCGCTGAACAACTTTCAGGCATCGAGCTGGTCGAAGATGAAGAACTATTACGACCCTACTGTTACGGAAGAAGCTGCCCGGCTGATGCTGGAGGTGGCCGATAAATATCGTGGTAATAATAACTTTGAATATGACTTAGTAGATATTGTTCGCCAGTCCCTTTCGGATAAAGGGCGCATTGTTTATAACCGTACCATTGCCGACTTCAAGAGCTTTGATAAACGCAGTTTTGCCCGTGACTCCCGGAAATTCTTGGATATACTGCTGTTGCAGGATAAATTGTTGGGTACACGCAGTGAGTTCCGTGTAGGTCGCTGGATAGAGCAGGCACGCAAGCTGGGTACTACTCCCGAAGAGAAAGACCTGTACGAATGGAATGCCCGTGTGCAGATAACTACTTGGGGCAATCGTGTTTGTGCTGACGACGGCGGTCTGCGTGACTATGCCCATAAGGAATGGAACGGCATTCTGCGCGATTTTTACTATAAACGTTGGGCGGCTTATTGGCAAACCCTCCAAGACCAACTGGATGGTAAACCCGAAGTGAAGTTGGATTATTATGCAATGGAAGAACCCTGGACATTGGCGAAGAATCCGTATGGTTCGACTCCCGAAGGAAACTGTGTGGATGTGGCAAAGGAAGCATTTGAGAAAGTGTTTGAGAATGAGTGATTAGTGATTAACACCCTACAGATGATGGAAAATATTCAACCCCCAATTTCCGGCTATCCGCAGAAGAAGCGACTCTTGTCTCTCGACGTGTTACGTGGAATTACTGTTGTCGGAATGATTCTCGTCAATAATTCCGGTGGAAAGCTATCCTACGACTCCTTGCAGCATTCTGCATGGAATGGGCTGACGCTTTGTGACCTGGTCTTTCCGTTCTTTTTGTTCATCATGGGCATTTCCACTTACATTGCTCTGAGCAAGTTCCATTTCCAGGCATCAGGCCCGGTGATCCGTAAGATACTGAAACGTACTCTTGTCATTCTGTGCATCGGCTGGGCCATTCATTGGTTTCACTTTATCTGTGAGGGCGATTTCTTTCCCCTTGCCCATCTCCGGCTTACGGGGGTGTTGCCACGTATCGCTTTATGTTATTGTGCCGTTTCTTTCGTAGCTCTGTATGTCAAGCCTAAGTATATCGGCTGGATGATCGGTTTCCTTATTATCGGATATGCCGTCTTGCTCGGCATTGGCAACGGATACACCCCTGATAGCACAAATATTCTGGCAATTATAGACCAGAATGTATTGGGTGCAGACCACCTTTATCATAAAAGTCCGATAGATCCGGAAGGACTTACCAGCACCCTTGCAGCTATTGCTCATACATTGATTGGCTTTTGTTGCGGGAGGATCATACTGGCTAAGGAAGCTTTGGAACAGAAAACCCTGAAACTGTTTGTGGCAGGCTTTATTCTGATGGCATGCGGTTTTGTGCTGACGGAGGCTTTGCCATTGAATAAGCGTATCTGGTCGCCTACCTTCGTATTGGTTACTTGCGGACTGGCTGCCATGCTTCAGGCTGTACTTATTTACTTCATCGATATGAAAGAGAAGAAGAACTGGTGCCGCTTTTTTGAGGTATTCGGAGTCAACCCTTTGTTTCTCTATGTACTCAGTGAGGTGGCGGCTATTGTTATCGGTGCCACCGGAAGCAAACCGATTGTTTACGAAGGGATACATTCATTGATAACCGATCCTTATCTGGCATCTGCCGTTTACGCTCTTGCTTTCACGTTGCTGATGGGAGCGTGCGGCTATCCATTGTATAAAAAGAAAATCTATATAAAAATATAATATGAAGCGAACGATCTATACATACTGCTCCCTATTATTGGTAACTGCCTTGCTGCCGGGTACCACTTCGTGCACCGGACGTTGTGGAATGGATGATGAGTCGCGGGTATCCTATATCGACACCCGCGTCGGCACTGCCCCCAGTGCCACCCATACAGCCGGATTGTTCGGCAAAGATACCGAAGAATACGGGCAAACTCTTCCAGCAGTACTCGAACCCAACGGAATGAACTTCTGGACTGCGCAGACGCGTGATACGGAACAAAAATGTATAGCTCCCTATTATTATGCAGATTCCCTGCTGCAAGGTTTCCGTAACTCCCATTGGATTGTGGGCGGATGTACGCAGGATTACGGTTCTATGACCCTGATGCCCCTCTTCGGTACATTACGTTGTCAGCCGGAAGCACGTTCCACCCGTTTCTCGCATGCCGAGGAAATGGCGACTCCCGCCTATTATAGGGTTTCTCTACCGGATGAGAATATCTTTGCTGAAATGACGGGCCGTTCGCGTTCCGCTATCTTTCGTTTCACCTACGGAAAAGCAGGAAAAGGTTATTTGGTGGTGAATCCCAACAGTGATGAAGGTCAGGGATACATCTGCATCGATACCCTCAACAATCAGATTTACGGATACAATCCCGTTCACCGCATTTATCAGGGCTGGGGAAAACCGGCAGGGTATAGCGGACATTTCATCGTTCAGCTGCAAAAGAAGCTGACGGGGTACGGTGTGTTCAGGGGAGATTCCCTGTCTCCAGGTGTCATCCGGATAGGTGATGCGGCCCAGATAGGTGCTTATGTAGAATTTAATGTAGCTGAAGGCGAAGAAGTGCTGGTAAAAGCTGCTTCCTCCTTTACCGACCGGGACGGTGTTTTGCAAAACCTGAAGGCTGAAATCCCTCATTGGGATTTCGGTCAGACTTGCACAGATTTGAGACAGATCTGGGAAAAACACCTCTCTGCCATTGATGTAGAAACCGAACAGCTTGCGGACAAGGAAATGTTTTACGGTGCTTTCTATCGTGCCTCTTTCCTGCCGCATACATTCAATGATGTAGATGGGCGTTATCCCTCTTTTGCAAATGGAACCCCGATACGGCAACTTCCTGAAGGAGAAACGTATTATGAAGATTACAGCATGTGGGATTCCTACCGTGCCCTGCATCCAATGATAAATCTGCTTTTTCCGACCAAGGGCGGAGATATGATGCAATCTCTGGTGCATAAATATGAGCAAGGTGGGTGGCTACCCATTTTCCCTTGCTGGAATAGCTATACCGCCGCTATGATAGGCGATCATTGTATCTCCGCCATCAGTGATGCCTACTGTAAGGGCATTCGTAATTTCGATGTGGATAAGGCTTATGAAGGAATGCGTAAGAATGCTTTTGAAGTTCCTTCCAACCCAGATGAATATAAAAACGGTATGGGGCGCCGTGCCCTGGCTTCTTATCTGGAATATGGATATATTCCTCTTGAAGACGGTGTACCCGATGCATTCCACACGAAAGAACAAGTGTCGCGTACCCTGGAATATGCTTATGATGACTTTGCCCTTGCACAGATGGCGAAAGCTCTGGGTAAGACAGATGATTACCAGGCATTGATACAGCGTGCTGCCAATTATCGCAATGTGATTGATTCCCGTACCGGATATGCCCAGGGACGTCATGCCGATGGTACTTTCCTGAATGATGCCAATGCTTTCAATTTCGCCCGTTTCATTACTGAGGGCGCTCCTTGCCATTATACCTGGTATGTGCCGCAAGATCCGTACGGATTGATGGATTGTATGGGAGGCAAGGATAAGTATGTAGCCAAACTGGATTCCATGTTCAGCGAACAGCGTTACTGGCATGGAAATGAGCCCTGTCATCAGGTTGCTTATATGTTCAATTATGCAGGCGAGCCTTGGAAAACTCAACGTGCCGTCCGGCATATTATGGAAACGGAATATCTGAATGAACCGGGTGGGCTTTCCGGTAATGACGATGCCGGACAGATGTCGGCCTGGTATATGTTTGCCGCTATGGGGTTCTATCCGGTATGTCCCGGTACCCCGTATTATCTACTTGCCAGCCCCTCATTCCCCAGCTTTACGCTGAATCTTGAGAATGGAAATACATTCACCGTGAAAGCCCGTAATGCGTCGCAGAAGAATATTTATATCCAGTCGGCAACACTAAATGGAAAGCCTTATACACGGAATTATATTACCCATCAGGATATAGTGAATGGTGGTGTGATGGAGTTTGTAATGGGGGATGAACCGAATAAAGAGTGGGGAGCGGGAGCAGAAAACTGTCCGCCGGAAGTAATGAAATAACTAACAAAAGAAAGGGAAAGATATGGCATGTTTTAAGCACATTCTATTATTCTTATTACTCCTTTGCGGTTCTGCTGCGTGGGGGCAACGGGTTTATAATATTACTGATTATGGTGCTATATCCGATACAACGCAACTTTCCACTGTAGCTATACAAAAAGCGATAGATGATTGTGCTGCTCACGGGGGAGGTACTGTATGGGTGCCTGCCGGTAACTATCTTAGCGGTACGGTTTTGTTGAAGAGTTATGTCAATCTGCATTTGGATGCAGGAGCTACGATTTATGCCAGCCGGAGAATAGAAGACTTCAGTAATTTTGCCCGCAAAGTGGGGGCAGCCGATAATGCTGAGGCTGAAATGTTGATAGGGGCAGTCAATGCCAGAGATATTTCAATCACCGGACAAGGTATGTTGAATTGCCGTGCCGTGCGTACCGGATACCGCAGGGAGCCGAAAACGGAAGTTACAGATTCTATTACTGCACGGGAGATTGTCAATGCCGGGCGTTACGGAGTGGATTATCAAAGTAAGTTCAGAAAGGTTCCACCTTGCCCGGGAGCTATCAACTTTACAGGATGTACCAATGTCCATGTCCGCGATATACAAGTGATTGAATCTTCTTTCTGGTCGGTGCATCTGCAATGGTGCGACCGGGTCTATGTGGACGGTGTCTATATCCAGTCTAATTCCCATAACGGAGTTAATGCGGATGGGTTGGACATAGACGGGTGCAGCAATGTAATGGTTTCCAATAGCCGGATTGATACCGGTGATGATGCCTTGTGCCTGAAGACAACCCGGCAGAATGGTAAAACCCAATCTTGCCGTTATATTACAATAAGCAATTGCATTCTGACCTCTTCATCAGCAGCGTTGAAGATAGGGACAGAGTCTCATGCAGACTTTGAGTATATCACCGTATCGAATTGTGCCATCAGCCGGGCAAACCGTGGACTCAACATCATTCTTCGCGATGGGGGGAATGTACGCAATGTAATCTTTTCCAATCTGACTATAAATACGGTACGCAAGGAAACATTCTGGTGGGGGAATGGCGATCCGGTTTGGTTCACCATACAGAAAAGAGGGGTCATTCCGTCAGCCGGAAGTATAGAAAATATAACGTTGAGCAATATAACAGCCTGCGGACAAAGTGGGATCCGTATGGAAGGTTTCAGTAACCGAATGAAGAACATACGCTTGCGCGATGTACAGCTTTTCATGGAGCCGGAGGATGCGGTAGATAAAAGGTCGCGTAACGGTTTTCTGTTTTATGGGATAGATGAATTGTCACTGGTGGATTGCCAAGTGCGTTGGAACGAGGAAAAGCCGGAGGCTACTTGGGAGAGTGCCTATTTGTTCCGGGAAATCGATGATCTTTCCCTTATTCGCGTGAAAGGAGAGAAGGCACCGGGAAGCAATTACGAGGCTTTCAGGTATGAAGACTGTAAGAGGATATCGACAGACAAATATTAATCAGAAAGATATTATGAGAGTAAAAGCATTCTTGTTTGCCCTATGCAGCATCTTGCTGTTAGGGGCGTGCGGTACTCCGAAGACTGGAGGAACTGTCTACAATATTATGGATTACGGAGCCAAAGGTGACGGCGTGACCGATGACGCCGCTGCTATACAAACCGCTATTGACCTGTGTTCCAAGTCGGGTGGCGGAACGGTACTTGTTCCGGCGGGGCGTACTTTCATGTGCAGTCCTTTCCATCTTGCCTCGTTTGTAGAACTGCACCTGGAACCTAATTCCTGCCTGCTTGCCAATCCCGATGAGGCTGCCTATACCCTGAGTGCTTTCCGCGATAACCGTGGTGAAGGCATGATGTGGATTTATGGTCAAGACCTGAAAGAGGTATCTATCACCGGAACAGGAACTATAGACGGAAACGGTGTCTCCTTTATGGGCAAGGAACTGGAAGATTCTTACGAGCTGAAACCGGTGACCGACTTTGATCCCCGTCCGCATGTACTGACGCTTATCAATATAGAGAAGACAGTGATTCGTGATGTAACCATCCGCAACAGTGCCTATTGGACGGTTCATCTCATTGGTTGCAACGATGCCTCCATTGATGGCATCTCTATTCTGAACAATCTGAAGATACGCAATGGCGACGGCATCGATGTAGACCATTCCAAGAATGTGCGCATTGCCAATTGCCATATAGAATCGGGTGATGACTGTATCTGCCTGAAGAACCGCCGCGAGTTTGAGGAATACGGTTCGTGCGAAGACATTGTGGTGACCAACTGTACCATGGTCTCCCGTTCCTGTGCCATCAAGATTGGTTCGGAAAATATGGATAAGATTAATAACGTACTGTTCAATAACTGTATCATCAAGAATAGCAATCGCGGCATCGGTATTCAGAACCGGGATGAAGGAACGGTTACTAACGTAATTTTCTCTAATATGATTGTGGATTGCATGTTCTACTCGGATGTCTGGTGGGGGAAAGCGGAACCTATTTACGTGACTTCTTATCCGCGTGCCGTAGGTAATCATAAGGATGCCGGTTGGCGTTTTCCGAAGGGAGCTACCGAAGGACGTTGCGGAGAGGTGAGCCGTATTTATTTCACAAATATCAAGTGTACCAGCGAGAACGGTATTTTTGTAGGCGGGGATACACAAGACAAGGTGAACCATATCTACTTTGAAAACGTAGATCTGCTGTTGCAGAAACGTACTGCCTATGAGGGCGGCATTTATGATAAACGTCCGTGCGTAGGCGAAGGATTTATCCATGATAAGACGTATGGGTTCTATATCGATACGGCATCCGATATCCTGATAGATGATTGTACGGTTACTTGGGGAGATATCCGTCCCGATCAGGCAGCTGAAGGTATTGGACAGAAGGATGTTCGTAATCTGAAAGGTAACTTAAATTCGTCACGAAGATGAGACAATGCATAATTTTTATATTGTATTTACTGTGTACTTTCACCGCCCGTTCCCAGTCCGTATTGACGCCGGAGCAGACAGGGAGTATTTATTATGCTTATCCTGCCCCTCCATCTGTCCATACCCCTGCTCCGGCAGGATACGAGCCTTTCTATATCAGTCACTACGGTCGTCATGGCTCCCGTTGGATGACAGCGGATGAACGTTATACGGAAGTCATCTGTGTTTTTGATTCCCTTTATCAATGTTCTGGGCTTACTCCTCTTGGCATGGATGTCCGTCAGCGTCTGCACAAGGTTTGGGAAGATGCCCGCGGATGTAGTGGAAGTATTACTCCCCTTGGCGAACGTCAACATCGTGAGATAGCTGAACGCATGTATCACAATTTTCCGCAAGTATTCCGGGAAGATGCTTTCGTAGACGCCCGTTCGTCCACTTCTCTGCGTTGTGCTATGAGCATGAGCTATTTTACGGAACGCTTGAAAGAACTGAATCCTGCCTTGCATGTGGAGCGTAGGGCTTACCATCGGTATATGGATTATATAGCTTACACCTCTCCCGAAGGTGAGAAGTTTTCTTCAGAGAAAGCTTCATGGAGACGTGGGTTCAGGGAATTTGAAAAGAAGAATGTTCGTCCCGGACGCCTGATGGCTTCCCTGTTTGTGAAACCTGATGCGATAGCTGATCCGGATGCCATGATGCGCAGCCTCTATTGGATTGCTGCCGATATGCAGAATGTAGAGTTGGATTTGTCTTTCTATGATATCTTTGAATACGAGGAGTTGGTGGGTATTTGGAAGACGGTGAATGCTCGCATGTACGTGTGTAATGCTGCTGCTCCGCTCAATAGCGGTCTGATGCCTCGCTGTGCTGTGCCTTTGTTGCGCAATATTCTGGAAAGTGCGGATGTTGCTATAAAGAAAGGTACTCCTGCGGCAGATCTCCGTTTCGGGCATGATACCCACCTCATCCGTCTGCTTGCTTTGATGCAAATAGAAGGATGTAGCAATCAGGAGGCGGATATGGAAAAATTCCATCTTGCCTGGCAAGATTATCGGGTCTCTCCTATGGGAGCCAATCTGCAGATTATTTTCTATCGCGATAAGAAGAATGATATACTGGTGAAATTCCTGTTGAATGAATGTGAAGTGACGCTACCGTTGAAGAGCAAGACGGTTCCTTATTATTCATGGACGGAAGTTAAAACTTTTCTGGCTGGAGTACTGGAGTAGTCGATTCAGCTCCTGTAACTATTACTGTACCTTTCCGTAAACCACCTGCTTTCCCGCTCCGTAGCGTATCAAAAGCCCGTCGGCAATAAAGCCATTCAGTTCTTTTAGGGCAAGTTTCTTACTGCATCCTGTTAGCCGGCAGTAGTCGGCACGGGTGAGGCAGGGGTATTTTGCCAGATGGCTGTTGATTATTTTTAGGCATTTCTCTGCATCGCGTTCTTCCCTGTTGGGACGGGTAAAGGATTCACCGCGTTCCGGCTTTATTTTCCAATGCACTTCTTTCTTGAACCGGCTACTCGGGCGGTAATTGATGTTTTTTAATTTGATGGACTGTGCATGCACGTCCTTTTTATTCATTACAGGAGGTCCCTGCAGGGATACGGAGAAGTAACCCATCTCTCCCATTTCCACAATCCACCCGTCGGCAAGTAAATCTCTCAATTCATCTTGGAAAGACTGCATGGCACCTGCGAGCAGGCTGCGGCTCAAACCTGTGAATTTGTGAACGCGGTCCAGAAATTCTTCCCGGTCGATGGTTCCTTTGAAAACTACGCGGGGGTGAAGCGGTTGTTGCTCGCCGGTCTGCTGTATGTCGGGTGTTTCGTAAAGGTCGTATTCTAAGCTCATAATTATAATTGTTTTATATAGGCATTCCGATTCATCCTGCTGCCTGTCGGGATGTAGCTCATTCGTTACTTTTATTTCGTTCTACTATAGTATATCTTTCGTTCCACTATAGTAGTTCGTAAAGTGCACTATAGTGTTCCTTTCGTTTTACTATAGTGGAACGAATTTATGTTAGGCGACAAAGATAATAAGAATAGGCGGAAAAGGAAATAAAAGTGGCAGGACTTGCATAAATTTTTATATTGAACCCTTCCTTTTAGTTGGATGGTTGAACAGTGACTTCCCAGTTAACCCCTAACGGATTATTACAAGTTCTCCATACTAACGCTAACTTAGGATTATCCAGTATCCACATCTCGCATCCTTCCGCGGCATCCTTCACATGAATAAGCGGATAACCTAAAGCCCGTTCGTTACTGTCCAGAACGGAGTACGTCGTTTGATTGTAGACAAGTGTTTGCTGCTCCTTTAGTTGCTTGTAGGCGGAACGGGAAAGGAAATAAACAGTTTCCTCCGGAGAGAGCTGTACATGCTTACCATCTTCCGGTTGCAAGAAGCTGAGCCGTGTAGCTTGTTCTACGGATTCGGGTCCCATGGCATAGCTTCCCGATTGCCATTTCAAATTGCGTTCTATTCCCCAATGCAGGTATATGGAATCCTGCTTTTCCTGGAAAGACATTTCGTATTTCCGTGTCTGCCCGTGTAATTTGAATACAAATAGCAATGTGTCGGGAAGAATGCTCTGTGCAAATAGACTTCCGGTGAAGCCCAGACATAGCAAGACGGATAGAATCATATATTTCTTCATAACTTCTCGTTCTCTTCGTTCAACAATAATTGTTTGCCCCATTCACTCGGTTTCTTTCCCATCTTCAGGATCAGTTCACCACCTGTAATGATGTCTTTATGCCGTATGGCTGAGTAGGGGTAAGTTTCTCCATTCAATGTAACGGATTGTATATATCTGTTCTTATCCGAAAGCCCCTGAGTGGAAATCTTGAAAGTCTTTCCGTTATCTAACCGGAAGATTGTTTCTTCCAGCAAAGGAGTATTGATCAGGTAATAGTCCTGTCCGGCATTGGGGTATAGTCCCATCATGTGGAAGGCAAGCCATGAGGACATGGCACCGGAGTCATCGTTACCCGGTAGTCCTATAGGTCCGTCATTATAGTTCTTGGCAATGATTTCGTGGATACGGTCACTGCTGCGGTAGGGCTTTCCCAGCCAATGGTAAAGACAAGGGGAGAGGAAAGAAGGTTCATTGTTTACATTGAAGAATCCCCGGTCGAAGAAAATGTCCAAGCGTGCTTCAAACTTTTCTGCACCACCGCATTTCTCTATCAGCCCGGGAACATCGTGCGGAATGCTTAAGGAATATTCCCATGAGGAAGCCTCGTAGAAGAACATGTCCCACCAAGGTGTGTACCAGGGACCTTCGAAAGTGACGGGGGTATAGGTAAAGGTCGGTTTTTGTATATTGGACTTTCCGAAAATGATTTCATCGAGCCAGTTGCCTTTTTCATCGCGGGGCAGGATAAAACCTTTGGCACCGGCATGTTCATAATCGTCACGCCAGAGGTTCTTCCAGTTACCGGATTGCTTCAGATAGTGCTGATAAAGATCTTCTTTTCCCAGCCCTTTGGCAACCGAGGCAATGGCATAATCGCAATAGGAGTATTCCACGGTGCGGTTTCCGGCACGAGGAATGCCGTAGGGGATGTAGCCCAGTTGCAGGTAATGGGTCAGGCCACCGCGTCCTTCCGCTTCATGGCGGTCGCCGGGACAGATGGTTGCGTCTTTCAGCATGGCTTGCAAGCCGAGTTCATAATCTATTCCTTCCAGGCCTTTTACGAAGGCGTCGGCTATTACGATCTCAGCATTGGAACCGCCTTGTGTGCGTCCGTTGCAGTTGCCACTCCGGGCATCAGGCATGTAACCGTCTCGTTTGTAGATGTTGATGAGTGAGCGGACGATGTCTGTTTCACGTTTCGGATCTATCAAGGTAATAAGTGGTGAAGAAGTGCGATAAGTGTCCCAGATGGCATAGAAGTCATCATAATAAGGTTCATTATCTGCCCAGAGAGGATTCTCTCCGTTACGGTCTACAGGCATAATCATGGTGTGATAGAGGCCGGTATAGAACATACGTTTTTGTGCTTCGGGGGTACGGGGAGATATCTCGATTCTTTGAAGCAGGTCTTCCCATTGGGTCAGAAGTTGCTGATGTGCGGTCTCGAATGACCAATGAGGAATATCGGAATGAGCATTCTGGCGGGCTTTTAGTGAGCTGAGGAAGGATATACCTACTTTCAACTGCACTACTTCTTCAGATGAATTGAAGCGTAGTAATGCTCCAGTCTTCTGATGTGAGTCGTATTGGAACTTTTCATTTGTTATCTTATCACCTTTCCAAGTAGCTGTATTTACGAAAGGTTTATCCGTTTCTGCATAAAAGTAGACAGTGTAGGCACGACCATTGTTCCATCCGCCACGGATACGGGTATAGCCGATGACTTCGCGGTCGGAGATGATTTGTATTTCGGAGCCTACAAATTGTTGTGCCTCGCGTGCATCGGGTACGGGACTTTCACCTAAGAAGAATCCGGCATCGATGGCCAGTGACTTCAGAGAGTCTTTGGGATAGGTGAAACGATAGAATGAGGCTTTAGATGCGGTAGTTATTTCTGTCTGTATACCGGAAGCTTGGAATTGGGTGGTATAATATCCTAATTTAATAGTTTCGTACTTGCGGTGATCGATATGCTTTGTTCGGTCCATTCCGTCGCCGAAAGGCATTACAAGGATATTGCCATATTTCAGCCCGCCACCTGTTCCGCTGACGTGTACCTGTGAGAAACCGTCTACCTGTTCGGGCATGGGTAGCCAGCCGCTGTTCGGGCGTGGGGTACAGTCCGGGGAGGGTTTCACCATTCCGTAGGGGCAGGAAGGACCGATAAAGACTCGTCCCAGTCCTTCGGAACCAATGCGTGGGTCTACGTAATCTGTGAGTCTGGTGTCCTGTGCAAAGGTATTTGCGGAGAACAATAGTAGGACAGATAGTGTGATTAGTTTGCTTTTCATTGGCGGAAGTCTTTTTAATGGAAAAGCCGGGCACTGCAACCGACTGATTTGGGTGTATCGGCTGCAATGCGGGGCTTTGAGTTAAAAGAAAACAATAGTTTATTTTACCTTGATGGATTTAATAGCCTGGATTTTGTTTCCAGTTGGGATTCGTATTCATTATATCCTTATGAAGTGGGAATATACGGCGTGTCTTATCGAAGTTGGCAGTTGGGAATCCTTTATAATGTGGGAAGAACTCGCTTTCGAATGTACCGAAACGTATCATGTCGTTCCTACGCCAGTTCTCATCAAGGAACTCACGTCCACGCTCATCAAGAAGTTCCTGAAGCGATGGAGTATGGTCAATTGTAGGAGCAGTAACGTAGCTACGAATCTCATTGAAGAGGCTCATCGCTGTATCACCGTTGGTTGCGGAACCTCCACGTACTATAGCTTCAGCCTTAGTTAGCAAGATGTCTGCATAACGGAATATAGGAAGGTCGTTTGACTGATTTCTGCCATTCTTGAAATCATCGTCTATAACGAAGAACTTCACAGAACGATAGCCTTGGCTATAACCGTTGATATTATCACCTACACCAAGCTCAATATCTCCTTCTTTTACAAGGGTAATCTCTTTAGTAAGTACAATAGGATTACCGTTTTTATCTACGGCAATTTCATCTGTTGGAAGATAAGTCTTAGGATCATATACATGAACAGTGCCACCTATTACGCAATTGTTACGTTGATCACCTTCAAGATTGAACAAACTTGCGAACTCAGGAGTCATAGTAATGTAACCACCGCCGGACTGACTCAGTTTCATACCGAAGTAGCTTTTTGCACATGATTTGATATCTTTCCAGCAACGAGAACGGCCATACTGCATACCTTGTGCTGTATATGTATCGTATGGCATAACGTATATGAAGTCTTCAACATGTGAACCATTGTCCGGACCGAACTTCTTGCTATACGACATAGAACCAAGATTGAACTTGCCAGATTTGATTATATCATCACAAAGTGCAATGCAATCATTCAGCTTTTCATTTTTTGCAGTAGCTGCATCATATAGATCAACAGAAGCTGCTGTGTATACAGGCCAGTTGATGTATATCTTTGCCAAAAGAGCCTCTGCCATCCATTTTGTCGGTTTGCCGTATGTATTTGCATTTACTTCATCGGTAAGTTGAGGGATAATCTCTTTAAGTTCGCTCTCTATGAACCTTGCTACATCAGCACGAGGTGAACGGTCTATAGTCTCATCTTCAGCCATTGCATGGTCAAGGATTGGAGCATCACCCCAGCAGTCCATCAATATGAAATGAAAGAAAGCGCGCATTGCACGGGCAGGAGCGACAGCTGCACCAGCTTCATTGCCTCCCAATTCAATAATAATCTTGTTTGCTTTTGTTATACCTGATGTAAGTTGTCCCATCCAGTCGATGGTTGCATCTTCGTATGTATAGTTGTGAAGACTTGGATGTGCGTATGCACCACTGTCATACCATCCACCACCGTATGATACAGCTGTATATTCATCACTTGACAAAGCTTGTGCTTCCATGTATCTACGTCCGAATACATCCCGCATCTGATAGTACACATCAGCCATCTTTGCTTCAACAGCAATCTCATTGGTAGGATATTCTGTATATTGAGATTCTACATCAACATCTAAATTAGTACAGCCGGTTACTAAAGCAGCTGCACAAGCCGTAAATAATAATCTTATATTAGTTTTCATAAATATCATCTCTATTTATAATTAGAAGTTAACCTTTAAACCGACCATTGTTGTACGAGAGTGAGGGTATGTACTCCAACGATAGTCAACACCCGGAGCAAGACCACCCATGTTTACTTCAGGGTCAAGTCCCTTATATCCTGTGATAGTGAACAGATTGTTGCAAGTAACATAGAGTTGAACATTCTGTAACCAACCGTCAAGATTCTTAAAAGTATAACCTAATGTCAAGTTAGATAAACGAAGGTATGATCCATTCTCGATGAAACGGTCAGAAGGAACATTTCCTCCGGTATCTGTTGCAGGACGGTCTGTTATAAATTCTTTAAGTACATTCTTTCCGTTTGCAAACATTTCAGGACTTGTATAGTTGGCACGTGCACCATTGTAGATCTTGTTACCGAATACACCTGTAATGAATATGGTAGCGTTCCAGTTCTTGTAGTTGAATGAGTTGTTCCAACCAAGATTTAGTTTAGGCTGTGCGCAACCTGTGATAGTACGGTCTTTGAATGCAGGTTCGCTTGTAGTCTCGCCAGTACGTTCACCTGTCTTTTCATCTCTTACATAGTAAGTAGCCTTACCATCTTTATAGCCTGCAAATTCATAAGTATAGAATGTACCCAGAGCTTCACCCTCTATAATACGTTGAGTGTAACCATTGGATGATACACCTGCTACCATGGGGTCGCCTTGTGTAAATGTACCTACCTGATATTTGTCGTTTGACAATTTGTCTACTGTATTCTTGTTGTGAGAAAGGTTCAACGTTGTATTCCAAGTGAAGTCTTCAGTCTGTACCGGAGTAGCATTGATAGAGAACTCGATACCTTTGTTGGTTATCTTACCTACATTGGCTGCAATTGTTCCAAAAGGATAGATGTTTGTAGAAACCGGATAATCCCAGATTAAGTCTTTGGTCTTTTTGTTGTAGACCTCAATAGTACCGTTGATGCGACCATTGAACAAAGCATAGTCAATACCGACATTGAGCATACCTGTGCTTTCCCATTTCAAATCGGGGTTGGCGTTCTTTGTCGCAGCCAGTGTACGCCAGTCCTTGCCATTGTAGTTGAAGAAGCCGGATGCACCGTAAGTGGCAACTGCTGTATAGGCACCGAAGCCAAGGGCATTACCGCTGACACCGTAACCTATACGCAGCTTCAAGTTGCTGAAGAGGTTCTGATTCTTCATGAATCCTTCTTCTGTGATGTTCCATGCTACAGATACGGAAGGGAATGTGCCCCACTGGTGGTCTTTGCCGAATACAGAAGAACCGTCACGGCGCATCGTTGCTTGAATCATATATTTGCTATTGTAAGAGTAGCTTGCACGACCATAGAATGATATATTACGTATAGTCTCTTTTGTTCCGCTCTCTACAGCAGGTATACCATCAATAGTACTTGCATAAGTAAGTTGATTCCATTTCAAGACATCATCATAGAAGTCGTGAACTGTCAAGCCAAAGCCGTCGTTACTCATCTTCTCTTCCCAAGAGTAACCAGCCATAAGAGAGAGCTTGTGTACATTTGCGATAGTAGTATCGTAGTTACCATAAGTCTCAAATGAATGTTCGTGACCGAAATATGTAGAACGGGTTGCACGGCCATTGTATGCACTTACACCCTCTAGTTGAGTGTTGTGTGTATCGTATGAACTAAATGTGCGCTGGTTGTTTGTAAATGAGTAGTTGGCATTCCAGTTGAGACCTTCAATAATCTTCAGAGTTGCCTTACCAATCACCTGAGTATTCTTGAAGATAGTCTCAGACGTATCTTCATTGATTAGAGACAATGGGTTGTAGTTCTTTGAACCTGAACCTTTTGTCCATGAACCGTCTTCGTTCTTAACAGGAAGAGTCGGTGAGAAGTAGTTCATCGCATCAAGGACGGACGCACCTTCGTTATTCATAGGAACACCTACAGCCTTGCCATATCTTGCATTTACACCTACCGAAAGGTCCAGATGGTCTTTTAATACCTTAGTGGTAACTAAGGAACGCACATTCAGTCTGTTCATTTTAGAGCCTTTCACTACACCTTGGCGATCCATATAGTTAAGACTTGCCATGTAGGTAGTCTTTTGTGCTCCACCATTGATAGAGATATTGTGGTTTGTACTGATAGCAGTGCGAAGAACCTCATCCTGCCAGTTTGTATTTGCGCCTTGGTCGTTGGCAAGTGTTAGTCCGTTCTCTTTTGCGTATGCTCGCAGGTCGTCTGCGGTAGCCATATCCATCTTCTTCAAGATGTTGTCGAAAGCAACGTATCCGCTATAGCTTACGTTGGTACGTTCCATGCCGTTCTTACCTTTCTTAGTGTTGATGATGATAACTCCATTTGCTGCTTTAGAACCATAGATTGCAGTAGCAGTAGCGTCACGAAGAACATCGATACTTTCTATGTCATCAGGAGCAACCATGGAAATATCCACTCCGGGAATACCGTCGATGACATAGTAAGGACTCATGGCAGCACCTTCACGAAGAGAAGAAGCACCACGAAGAGTAATACTGGGTGAACCGTTAGGGTCGGCGGAAGATGTAATAGTAAGACCTGCTACCTTACCTTGCAACATGCTTGCTGCATCCGAGAATACACCGACATTCAACTTGTCAGCCTTAACTGTAGTAATAGAAGATGTTACATCCTTACGGCTCATAGAACCATAACCGATGACCACTACTTCGTCCAGTAACTCTGTATCTTCACTCATTGTCACGTCGATGATGTTTTGAGTCACCTTTACTTCTTGTCTACTATAACCTATAAAAGAGAAGACAAGTGTTTTCCCTTGTTCTACGTTCAGGGAGTACTTTCCGTCGACATCGGTAATACATCCGTTGGTGGTGCCGGCCTCTAACACATTGACACCGATTAACGGCTCACCGGTTTTGTCTGTTACAGTACCGGTCACCTTGTTTTGGGCGAATGCTAAGGTACTGCTTAGCAAGAACACTACAAAGAGCATGCTTTGTGCAAATGTCCTTTTTCTTTTTAATTGTACATTCAGCATAAAATAAAGTTTTTAGTTAGAAATTCTGTTCTTTTATTTTGTATACCTATAAATATTATTTTAGATGCAAAAGTAGACTATATCTATTACGAATATATTTCACTAATGTTACGTTTAATGATTAATATATTGATAAATAAATAGTTGGTGCGTAATATGACAAAAGGGTATTTGCTTTATATTACTATCTTTAAATAGATGTAATGTAAAGAATGAGTGCGGAACTTCCACGCTGCCCTCAATGTAAAGTGGCAGTTTCGAGAAAAAACGGAAAAATGTCTTTGTCTCCATAGTATCTTAGATTTTTGTTACTGCAAATCTATGCCAATGTAATTAGAATCGTGGGGAAAATGATGCAAAATAGGGGGAAAATAGTGAAGTATGCTCTTTTTGTGTATTTATCCCGCCCAGTCTTCTCTATCCAGGTTTCTGTAGCCGATGGCTTCTGCTAAATGCGAAGTCTGTATTAGGTCACTATTCTCAAGATCGGCGATGGTACGTGCTACTTTTAATATGCGGTCGTAAGCGCGGGCAGAAAGATTTAGACGGTTCATGGCATTTTTTAATAACATGAGTCCTTTGTCGTCCGGACGGGCATATAACGACAGCAGTTTGCTGTTCATTTGCGCATTGCAGTAGACACCAGCAACCTCGGCATATCTGTTTTCCTGAATTTGACGGGCATGTATTACGCGCTCTCGTATGATGCTACTTGCCTCTCCGGGGTGTGCATCGGACATTTTTTCAAAAGGTACGGGGACAACTTCGATTTGCAAGTCTATACGGTCGAGTAAAGGACCGGAAATGCGGTTCAGGTATTTCTGTACTTGTCCCGGGCTACATACACAAGCTTTAGTGGGATGGTTGTAGTAGCCGCAGGGACATGGATTCATGGAGGCAACCAGCATAAAGCTGGCAGGGTATTCCACATTGCTTTTTACACGGGAGATAGTAATTTTACGGTCCTCCAGTGGTTGGCGGAGAACTTCCAGCACACTGCGATTGAATTCCGGAAGTTCATCCAGAAACAAAATGCCATTATGTGCCAGACTTATTTCACCGGGTTGTGGATAACTGCCGCCTCCTGTCATCGCTACTGTAGAAATAGTATGGTGAGGATCACGAAACGGGCGTTTGGAGATAAGCCCTTTATTTGCCTGCAATCTCCCTGCCACTGAGTGTATTTTGGTTGTTTCAAGGCTTTCTCCCAGTGAGAGAGGAGGCAAAATCGAAGGCAGGCGTTTGGCAAGCATGGATTTTCCGCTGCCTGGCGCACCGATAAGAATAATATTGTGTCCACCAGCTGCGGCTACTTCCAATGCACGTTTTACATTTTCCTGCCCTTTTACATCCGAGAAGTCGAGATCGAAGTCACTTTGTTGCGCATAGAATTCCTCACGGGTATTGACAATAGTGGGGGGTAGTTCCTGCTTGCCATTGAAGAACTCTATGACTTCTCTGATGTTCTCCACTCCATATACCTGAATTTGATTGACTACTGCCGCTTCGCGAGCATTCTGCCGAGGGACGATGATGCCTTCGAATCCTAATTCCCGTGCTTTGATGGCAATAGGCAGAGCGCCTTTAATAGGTTGCAAACTACCGTCCAGGCTCAGTTCACCCATCATCAGATAACGGTTTAATTTATCGGACTGAATTACTTCTCCGGCGGCAAGCATGCCTATGGCAAGTGGAAGGTCGTATGCAGATCCCTCCTTACGGATGTCTGCAGGAGCCATATTAATCACAATGTTACTGGTAGGTATCCGGTATCCGTTTACCTGTAGTGCAGATATAATGCGTTGGTGGCTTTCTTTTACAGCAGAGTCCGGTAGCCCGACAAGATAAAACATGCAACCTCGTGAACTGTTTACTTCAATGGTGATGAGGGTTGCGTCAATACCTTGTACAGCCGCTCCAAAGACTTTGATTAACACGTGCTTATTAGTGATTAGTGGTTAGTGATTGATGGTTACTTTTCTTTTTCTTTCCGGGCTATTTCTTTCAGCTTATCCTCAATAGCCTTTTCATCAAGGTTTTTCCCTTCTATTTTACCTCTGGGACTGATTAGGATGTTAGCTGGGAGGGTATGTATGCAGAATAGTTTGGCGACCTCTCCA
>USSR01000036.1 GCA_900557355.1 uncultured Bacteroides sp. | reverse complement strand
ATGCGAATTCCAACCATTGTCGTGCCAAGGTACTCGAACAGATATATGTTTCATTTTTTTAATCTTTTTACAATGTTAAATTATTGTTATGCAAAATCATTATTACAATTATAAACTCATCTAACTGAAACTACTCCATCTTACATCGCTCATCCAACACTCCGGCAAACATATCCATCTCTCTCTTGGAAATCCCCAATCGTGTTGCCAATTCTCGCCATCCTTTTATAGCTTCAGTTACCTCAACAACAATCTTTTCTGCTGTTGTACGGTTTAGCATATAGTCTTCGCAAGCATCCAGCAAAATACCCAGTTCTGCCTTATTGGAGGTTGATGAGACAAGCAGACTCTGATACTCATTCAAAGTAGGGTTCATGTCATATGCAGGAGAAAGCGTCCAACCTTTTGCAGTCAAAAGAAAACCATGATTACGGAAATGATCATCGCTATTACCAATGCAGATATTGAAAGCCACACGGCGATAGAGTTCCTGCAGATTCTCTTCCACATTCGTGCAGTTCTGGATTATGAAATCGACTATATCCAGATAACCATGCCCTGTAGTTGCATTGTCACCGTCATTGAGTCCCAATAAAGTCATTGCAGAAGCAAAGTGAATCCGTTTCCCCTCTTGGGTTCTGTCGAAGCGTTGAGAAAGCAACGTGTGATATTTCTTTCCTGTTGCCAGCACTTTGGTCTTTGCGGCATTTATACCGGCTTTTGCAGCAAGAAGGTGACTGAAATGCTCCCAAAGTCCGGCATCATAATCATCCTTGCGAGAAGGGAACTTGGCTATATAAAGCGTTTTATCCGTGTCTATCACACTGGCTTTAGGTCTTGCACCTCCCAATGAAGAACCGGGCTGCACGAGTTGGGCAACCCATTTCCTGTCAGGCAGGACATTCCCCTCTTCACTTTTCTCAATTTCCGCACTGGCCGCAATCAACTCCCTTATATCCGCCAGAGGTGGGATTTTCAACAACTCACTTACATTTATAAATCCTCCGTCTTTTAACTCCTTGAAACGGAAAGCACCCATTCGGGAAAAGTCATCGATACCAGTCAAAAAATCGAAAGAAGATAGTCTCCGTACCGGTCGCCCCTCTTCCATCGCAGCAATCTGCTCACGTCGCAACAACAGCGTTCGTCCCCAACGATCCGGCAAAGCATCCGAGAAACATCCGAATATATCTTTCTCCGGTTGCGTATATTGCTGTCCCGGATAATTATTGAGGTCATCACTCAGAAATAAATCTCCGTGTTTCTTCAGCCATTCATCGCTGAAGGTAAAGCAATAGCTGTCCGAGCCACGAAGAGATTCATAGCCTAACTCGCCAACGAGTTCTGTCTCGTTGAGCCAGTCAAAATCGGCATAAACATATAACATCTTCATCGTTTACTCCTTTTTTGAGGCACGTTCCCTTGTCTTCAAACTCAAATCCTGCAAGGCTTTTCCCAATTTATCTTCTTTGGCTAGCCACAGAATATCATCGTCCAGTTGCAGAGCATAGAGCACTCGCAAATAAATTCCGATTGCCACAGTCGGCGCACCTTTCTCTATTCGGGACACAGTCAACGGAGAACAGGTGGCACGTTCTGCCACCTGAGCTACGCTCAAATTCCTGCGCAAGCGAGCCAGTTTAATCTGCTCTCCCACAACTGACATTTTCTGCTCCAACTTTCGGGGCAACTTGGTTCCCATTGTATTCTTTGTCATATTAACTCATCATATAATATGCAAAGATACTACTTTATATCTATTTAATGATGTATTGCGGACGCAAAAATCACAAATTCAAAAGATACGACTATTAAATACTGATTTTGCTACCAAAATAGAGATTTCAAAGAAGCAGACTTCTACCTTTATCTATGATTATTTCCAAGATAAAAGCCAGCTTCTTCAATTTAAGCATCACTCGATGGGCTTCACCAATTCTTCATCCTGCCATTCCGCAAGAGAAACAATCGCATTGTATTGCTCCAAAGTCAAATCCGATTCACTATCGTCTGAGCATTCGTATTCCCACGGCAGTTCGTAAACAGTACCTTCTTCCTGATAACCCATATAGTTATGGTACGTATTAGGAATTAACCGCACATAATCTTCTTCGCGCAGAATCCTCAAAAGTTTCTCGGCATCACGAATCAATAATGGCACTCCGACCTTATATAGAGCAGTGGCAACCTCAATGGCCAGCTCGACATTTGCCGAGTAGCTATTAGAAACAACTATCATCCAACCCTGCTGTGGCACCTTCGATGCAATGATGTTCAAGCGCGAAAACCCCAACTCGCCATAGTGGTCTGTTGCAAACCGTATAAAATCCTCCGGGCTGTCAATGTCATAGAGTTTATCTACATCTACGAATTTCACTCGTTTGTAATAGACTACATCTCGCAGTTCTTCCGGGATATTCGGTTGTTCTTCGTAGAGACGGTTTCCAATACTTCGCTTCCGGTAGTATGCCTCATAAGCCTCGTTAGCGATACGATAATATGTGCAATATTGCCGAATGGTCATAGTCTTCAGATGAAGTGCGGAATGTTCCTTCGCAGAATCCTCCAAAGCCTTTATCGCTGTTTCCCGATCTTCCACATTAATCTTAAAGCTCGGAGCTATCCTATTGAGTTCCTTTCGTGCAATCCGCCCAATCCGTTGCTGGCACGGCAGATTGTGCGCCACATAGTCGTTGAACCCATCAGGATTTGCAACAATAACATCAACCAGCCTCTGCAAATAGCAGAAAAGTCGGGCAAGGGAATCCTGATACCATCCGTCATCTGATTCTCCGTCGGCACAAGAGGAGCGATTTGTTATGACGAAATGCGCATGTTTTCGGTCTGTAATGCGAATCGACCGGAACTCTTCGTATTTATAAGAGGTAACATGAAACCACTGCGTTTCCGTTGGATTGAACGCAAGCCAGTCCGCAAGGAAGGCTTCTTTGCTTTGATACTCTCCCGAAGCAATCAGTTCCTCGACATCACCCCATTCCTCTGGGGTCGCGGTACCACAATGTAGAAGCCACGGTATTCATCATCCCCCATTACGGTAAGTTGCTCGAACTGATGCTGAATTTCAACTAGACGTTCCAGCATATTGCCGCTAACTGTGATTTCACAATGACGCATTTCACCCATTGCTTCTATATGCGAAGCGTTCAAGCCAACCTCATTTGCCAAATCAATAAAGAGTTTTCTATCTATTATTCTTTCATCCATTGCTTAATGCTCATTAAATTTCAACATGCTTTTTCGGATCAAACCCATTCACAATGTGCTCATTCGCAAAAATATATCCCATCTGATTACAGATTACTTTTGTACTACCAATCTCTGTGTCTATATTGGTATGTGAATGTCCATAAATCCAAATATCTATCCGACTGTTGGCAATCCAATCACCATATTCGCTAGCAAATGCACTATTCAGTACGGAGTTCTTGTGCTGTGGATCAATCACCTCCAAAGTAGGCAAATGATGAGTAACCACCACAATATGACCAGCCGTGCTCTCTTCGACACTTTTCCGGATAAAATCAATACAGGTCTCATGCATCCGATTGAATTCCTCTACCTGTAGCAATTTTCCGTCAAATTTGATTTGGCGAAAGTCATTCATACCTTTCCACACGAAATACTCGTCATTCGGGTTAATCCGTGACCATAGCGTACTCAGGACAAAATCGGTATCATCGATACGGATTACCTGATTCTGATAGAACCCTACATTCTCACGGAACATCCACTTCCATTGTAGCCCTCGTTCCATCACGTCCGAATAATTATAGTATTCGTGATTGCCGGGAACAATCAGAACCTGCCTGTAATTATCCGAAGCCCATTTCCAGAATTTCATCATAGGAGCTATTCTATCCCTAAGATAGAATATATCTCCAGCCAAAACCAGCACGTCACCGGTAACAGGTAATTCATTATGCTTTAAATATCTGCTGTTCTCCCTGAACTCCAGATGTAAATCGCTCATGTATTGTATCTTCATTGCTCTTTCATTTTTAATTGTTCAACTTGTTTTTCAATAATTATCTTCATCTGTGCAAATGAAACCGGCATAAAGTTGTTGTTATCAACACCTACGTCATATTGTGTAGGATAGAGATACTGAAGCCGGGCTGCATCAATTCCAGTGTTATTCTTCCTCGTATGCACATGGCCGAACAGTTGCCATACATCTTTATAGCCGCCATCAAAGCACAGAAACGGATAGTGATTCAAATATATCTTCTGTTTATCCACTTCTATATGCATCTGCATGGTCACATGCTCAAACCTATCGACATACCCCTGCCTCAAGTTCTTTAAATCATGGTTGCCGAGAATCAGATATATCTTGCCATTCAATCTATCAAGAATTTTAGTCCATTCAGCTGAACCGCCCAGACAGAAATCACCCAAGTGAAAAACAGTATCATCCAAGCCAACTGTATTATTCCAATTGGAGATAATCGTTTCATTCATCATTTCCACATCCTCAAAAGGTCTGTTGCAGAAACGAATGATATTTCCGTGATAAAAGTGGGTATCAGATGTAAAAAATACCTTACTGCCATCAAATTTATAATTCATTTCTTCTCAATTTATGTGCATCGCTGCACGTTAATAATCTGTTTGTCAATCACCCATCAGACGGAAATGACAGAAAAGCATCGTAAGATAACTGTCACAAATGGGTATAAAAACAAAATAGTTGGAAAGTTCGGTAAAGACTCTCCAACTATTCAGTTTATATTTTCAATCAGGGGTAGAATAAACTACACCATGCTATGTTCTTCGTTGGAAAGTATTTATAATACAAGGTTCAATGCCAAAGACATGAACACACAGTACAGATTCAGGGCGTTTGTTACCCCAAATTGTGACCTTCGATAATATGTTCATGCTATTTCTTTGCATTGTTAGTTTTTATATCGTTTCAAACTCAGCGCAAAATTAGCAAATAAATTCCATATCACACATCGCTTTCTGAGAAAATCCACGTAACCTTTTGCCTATATGCCGCATAATAAAAACTGAACCTATGCAATTAATACACAGATTCAGTTCCTTATCATTTAGCTCACTCCATTGATTCCCGAATAATCCGCCGAGTCTCTTTCTTATACTCCTTGCGGTCATATTCGAATCCCCTGCACATCCAACAGCTACACGGAGTACCTGTTGTTTTGTAAACTTGTGCCCATTTCTCTTTTGCCAATTCAAACCAACGGGGATGCTCATAATAGCTTCCATCCTCACGAATGATGCAATGACCATAAGCGGCATAAAGAATCATGCGAGCCTTAAACACACGAGCCATTTGTTGGCGTCTCCAAAATTTGTTTCTTTTGTCCATCGTCTCTTTCTATTAAAGTTAGGATGAACGATGATGTTACTTTGGTGAGACTTAATATATCCATAGAATTATACTTTTAATAATCAAATTATTGCAGCTGTATATCATTCTTAATCTTCCATCTGATTAGAGAGAATCTTCATCATCCTCTTCCTCAAAACCTTCTGATGCATTTGCTATCAGTGCCTTCCCTATTTCCAATTGTAGGTATTTCGGAAGACGAAGCAGTTTTGCCATAAGATGGCTATAAGTGAACTCTACTTTAGTGTCGAGTATTGGTTCTTCTTCTATGCTCGTATCAATTTTCTTAACAGCATCAGCATCTTTAATAAAGTCGGAAAAGTCTGGCTTCTCCATCCAATTTTCTATCATACCGTCATGTTTGATTCTTAAACGGATATAATCCCCACAATCATCCGCCTCCGGAATTAAGCCATTAGGTACATAATCGGTAATTTTACATATTACCTTTTTATCTTTATCAAGCAAGAAATAGGTTCCGCTATCACATACCTTAGCTTGAAGATATAAAGTTCCATATTCTGGTTTCCAATCAAGAAGTTTATGAACTTTCAAGTCAATTATGCCAGACCACATCCCTTTAGAAACCAAAGGATACTTGTTTTCATATAGCTCACCAAGCCAATCATCTGTATAGCTACACATTTCCTCATTGTATGGGAAGTATATCACCAGATAGTGAGCCACCTCATTCAAATTCTGTTCTTCAATTCCAACTAATATCTGTTTTGCCATAATCAAAATTTTTAAATAGTAGTCAACAGACTCACATCAACATCAGGCATGATAACGCCCAAAAGCCTGTCTTCGACAAGGAATCCCATATACAACGGAATGGTGAGTATATCTCCCTCACGTCCTACATTATATTGCCCCAACTTGATTGCATTCTTGACATGATACACATCCTTATTTTTAAGAATGGTAGCCATACTTTTTGCCTTACCGGTCTTAGCCTTGACTTCAAGGATGACGCATTCGCCTTTGAACCTTACCAAGAAGTCCAGTTCAAGCCCACTGTCCTTATGGAAATAGTATAGCTTCTGTCCGGACTTACACAGGAAATCCGCCATGAGGTTCTCAAAGATAGCTCCCTTATATCCAAGAAGATTCCCCTTCAATATATCAGCCTGAGTGCCATAGTCGAGCATTGCTACAAGGACACCTATGTCAGTAGTGTACACTTTGAAACAATCTTTGATGGAATTGCCCTCCAACGGCAGTTCCGTAATCTGCGTGTTATAGCACCTACGGACTATTCCGGCATCCTCCAACCATTGAATGCTACCGATGTATTGAGAAGACCTTCCTCCCTTTTTGACTATGGAATATTGGAATTTCTTATTCTCCTTGGCTAATTGCTTCGGAATGGATTCAAAACATTCACGGATATTAGATTTGTCCGCATCATCTGCATATTTAACCATATCCTCTTCGTATCCGGCAATAAGATTACGCTGCTTCTTATATATGAGTTCGATATTCTTGGTTTCAAGGAAGCAATTCACCACTTCCGGCAGCCCTCCTACAATAACATATCTGTATAGCAGCTCCATCATTGCCTTGTGAATCCCATCGGGAACAGCCTTTTCGTTCTCAAAACATGATTTGACAGAATCGATAACAGCCTCACCGATTCCGTTTGCCCATAGAAATTCCTCAAAATCCAATGGGTACATATCAATTACGGTTTCATATCCGACAGGAACAGAATCTTGCCCGACATCCTCTTTCTTTTTCTTGCTTTGACCATAGCCTTTCACTCCTAAAAGAGAACCTGTGGCAATAACATCAAAACGTCCGTCTATATAAAATGACTTCAAGGCTGTCCTTGCTTCCTTACATTCCTGAATCTCGTCAAGGATAATGCAGGTTTTCCCTTCAATGAACCGACTGCCTTGAATCAAAGCAGAGAGGTTGAGAATGATGGTATCGACATCTATATTGCCAGTAAAGGCAGACTTCTTGTCAGGTTCAAGAATGAAGTTCATATAGACCACACTTTCATAATTCTCCCTTGCGAATTTCTGGACAATATATGCCTTCCCGCACTGGCGAATACCTTTTATCACAAGGGGCTTTCTGCCCTCGGCCTCTTTCCAATTAGCTAAATATGTTTCTATTTTCCTTTTAAGCATAACGCAATCTTATTCTTTCCGCTACAAAATTACACTTTTTCGAGCGAATAAACCAAGGTTAAATACATTTTTTCAAGCGAATAAATCGAATTTAGTTACACTTTTTCCAACGAATCATCCCTATTACACAACATTTTTTCAAGCGAATCACAGCATAAATTATCGAAACCAACTTTACTTTATCTCCGTATTCATATATACGTTCATTAAAGTAAAGCTAACAAAGGGGAGAAAAAGAGATAGCTTCGCCCAAACCAAGCCGAACCAGACCTATAGACTTTCTCTTTTGGCTGCAAAATATGAGCAATCTAAGTATGAAGATTGAGCAAAATACAACTCCAAGCAAAGCAATACTCACCTCCTACCAGGTCACAAGAAAACAACCCGGAAATCTGTGAATCTGTCTTCCATTTTGCAGCCTGAACCGGCGAAATAATCCCCGATATACCTTATCTTTGCGAAGCGGAGGTTTCGAGGCGAAAGAGAGCGATTTTCCCCATTTTCCCTCTGTTTTGAGACTGGCAACGAAGAAAAGTGTTAAATCTTCGATTTTTGACGAAAAAACAAGTAATTTTTTGAGCAGTCTATCTTTTAAGCCATAAACTACTGATAATCAATTAGCATAATATGCTGCATCGGCAAATAACGCCCTGTAAGCAATTGATTATCAATATATTACAAAAACAAGTCAAGAAAATAACCTCAAATTTTAATTTACTGTTTATCAATACATTACAGTATATTTTGCAAATAATCACGACAAAATCAAGGGAAATAGGAAACAGATTTGCTACTATTTGATACTCAAATTAGGGGTTGTTGACAACCTTATATTATATAGGTGCTACACTAAAGTAGCCGTATATATAATATGAATTATAATTTCTCAAAGCATTATTATGATCCGTTCATCCAGTTGAAAGAGGAAGAATGGAAAGATGTAGTTTCAAGAGGCTTCCTAAGTATTAGCGAAGCAGCTACATTGTCAGGATATACGCGCCAGTATATCCACAAACTGGTTCAAACAGGTAAGATTAAAAGTGAACGGTGTTTGAACAACCTAGTGATAGCCAATAAGGATTTCATCAAATGGTATTCGTTTCTGCCGTTAGTGCCCCACTCTCCAATTGGGCGAAGCTCGTATTCTCTCAAAGGATTGATGGCCTATACAGGAATGAGCCGTTCTTGGATTCTAAATTTCGCTGAACGCTATCAAATCAAATCATACTATTTAGGTTTAAATAGGAGGTTTGATGAAACTGACTGTAAAGCAGCTTGGGACATCGAACGAATCAGGTATGCCCAGTGGCTGACTGTTGATGAAATTACTACTCATCTCAACATTGATGCCAAAGAACTGCTGACACTTGTTGCCAAACACATGGTTAAGGTGAGATGCATAGCCTATACCGACTATTATTGTAAAAAGGATGTTGAACAAGAAATCAGATGGAGGGAAAGTCATGTATAGGGTTGCATTGCGTTATAAAATAAAGGCTGACGGCAAGAAAAAGTCCATTTATCTTCAGTTCAACCCACCCATCAAAGATGTAAGGGGGAAAGAAACCCAATATGAATTTCTGAATTTGGATATTTATGTCAATCCTGCCAATACTGCCCAAAAGAAATACAACCAAACGGTTGAAGAAGTGGCAGAAAACATCAAGTGCGAGCGTTACATTCAGTTGGTACGACGGGATTTCAGTTTTCTGGCAAAAGACAATCTGGATGGAGACTTTCTTGAGTATTTTCATGAAAACGGAGACTATCACAGTCAGAAATATATCTGTGCCCGGCTCCATTTTGAAGAATTCTGTGAGAAGAAGTGTTCCTTCAGAGACCTTAGTTTCAGTCTTTGCGAAAAGTACAGACTGTATATCCTTAGAGATAAGCACCTGACCAGTTCAAAAAAGATATCACACAATACTGCAAGTGCATACTTCAATGTATTCCTGAAAATGGTGAGATTGGCCTATGAAGACAAAATAATCAGCCATGATTATACTGAGATAATAAAACCCATTGTGTGGAATCATGATATCCTCAAAGAGTATTTGTCCAATGATGAAGTCGATATTCTACGCCAGACACCTTATCCGCCATATCCGGAATTGCCTAAAGCTTGTCTGTTCAGCATCTTTACAGGATTGCGGCGGAGTGACATTCTTGACTTACGATGGGAAAACATTGTAAAGAGATCGCACAAGACATTCATAGAGATACAGTGTAGCAAGACCGGTGTTTTAATCCAATTGCCTTTATCAAAACCGGCATTGGATATTTTGGGTAAAAGAAAAGAAGAAGGGATAGTATTTCAATCCTTGACAATAAGCATACTGAATCTACATGTCTCAAAATGGCTGGACTCGGCAGGAATCATTAAGCACATTACTTTCCACCTTGCTAGGCATTGCGGATTGCCTTTATCGTTGAAATTGAATAGTTTGCAACGATTTGTTTCTTGATTGGTAACGATTTAGAAACGAGCGAAGTTCTATATTCTGTCTTTTTTTGCATTAAATCAAAAGAACACTATTCTGATGGCAAAGATAATATTTTTAAATATAATCCCAATGTGTTCGAATCTTTTTAGAAAATAAAAGTTTATATCTCCTCTTTATAACTATATCGCATTTATACATAATACTATAATTAGCTACGAGAGGTATTCTCACGTGACAAATATACAGCATTTAAGAAATGCTATTAAACCATTCATTGTCATTATTACATATTTCTTATCTACTATATAACGTTGATATTTTAAAGATTAGTATTCTTCTGCTTTTTGTATTTTACGAGTTCTCTATCTCATCAAAATGAACAAAGAATTTCAACTTTTCATCAACATTAAGATTGAAATAAGTATAAAGCTCAGGTACAATTGGAACAAAAATCTTATCTTTTGTTAAAATCGTGGCAGAGCGTATACTTTTCCCGCCTGTAGAATCAGGAATCTTACGTGTCAATTCTAAATCATAATAAAGAGTATTTTTCCCCATTGCATCTGTGAAAATGTAAATAAGGCGGTGCATACTCCAAAGTATCCTTGTTGTATGAGGGTTAGAAAAGAATATTCTTTTCTGGTTTACCATTTTATCTGTCAATGCCATAAACATTTTATTATTCTGTAGAACTGGCGTTATAACATCTGTTTTAAGAATACGAAGTTTTGTTTCTACATCTAGGCACAAAATAGATGGCATTGGCATTATATCTTCATTGTTTGCATTTTTAATAGCATCCTCCGATACATTCAATGTATTGTTACTAATATTTGTAATGACCTCTGACACATCACCAACTTGAGATTGATTGATTGTTTGCTGATGCTTATTCCGTTCAGCTTTAGCAAACTTCACAAATTCTTCTGGCGTAATCTCATCAGCTCTTAATTTCCCAATCATCTCATCCATTGTACCAGTCATTTCATAAGGAATAATATACTCATCTTTTGTGTTATGAAGAACCCGAGAAATATAATCTGTACGTTCTTTTACTCCCTTGGGTATAAAAGCTGAAAATTGCTGATAAAGTACAACTCGCACAAAATCTTTTGCTAATGGAGTAAATAGACGATAATTGTCATTTCTTATTGATATAAGCCTTTGAATATCACTATTATTTGGAGAAATGTATATGCAAAAAATCCCCTTGTTAAGATCATGAGTAACAAAGACATTAAGCATATGGGAGATATCAGCAAACTTCACATCAAAATCCTTAACATAGTAATCTTCTTCAATAATACTTCGTAATTCGTTAACAATAAAGAATTGATCAATTGTTAGTTCTTTGCTTTCATACTCCCTAATTACTTGGATGTTGTTTGGTATTGATTTTACACCTATTTTCTCTAAATAGTTTCGCTGTATTCTTTTTCTGTAGGTACTATCAGAAATGGACAAGACATTATTTTCCGAGTTTTTAAACTTAGCAAGTACCGTAGAATCTACACCGTCTGCATATTTGAATTCAGATGCATTTAGGCTTGTTATATTACCAAGTCTAATGTATTTATCTTCATTCGCATATTTTATATTAATGTGCGAAGCTTGCGCCATATTAAAATGACTATATAGATATTGCAAAAAATTACGATAGTTATCACAAATTGGATCTTTCGCAATAACAGATGTCCATGAACTTTCTACAGACTGAACTATCGAAGTGACGAGACTTACTGATTCACGGCTAACAGCCTCACGCCCTGCTGTAGGGACAAGATTATCCAAATTAACAATACCTCCGAATTCATAAATAGATGGTACGTTTATACTCGCTAGTCCAAAACCGTTTCTAAGACCTAAAATTCCCTTATCCCGTGTATTTAGATACAAATAGCCATTTATTGGACTACCTTGTATTGCTATGTCATAAATTACAATATCTACAGATAAAGGAAATTGATTATTATATCCTATATCTAACTTATATGACAACCGAGAATCTGTTACCTCCTTTGCTGTGATTTTTTTTACAAAATCAATCTTTTTTTGAGGGAATTTTTGTCCGTTAATGGTTACAGGTATTTCTATGTATTCGATATATTGGCGCAAGTAATTAATTGCGTTAATAACGCTAATTGAACCAGGCTGATCAAGTGTCACTGTTATACAAGTACCATAAGGAATCGACTGATTTTCTATTGGAGTTACCGGTATGGAATTTTTAATGTTAATTTTTTCCCTTTGAGCTTCTGATGTGTAAGCAGTTTTTTCTCCGTATCTATGTGTTTGAATTTCAAGCTTAGTACACACTCCAAAATTTGCTAATGCACCTATTCCAAAATGCCCTACTACACCAGCAGCTATAGACTGGGGATTATTTTTCCCACTATTACCCGCTTTCCAATAGTTATTTGCTAATATGTCCTTATTCATACCTATACCATTATCCTCAATAACTATTTGCTCGTTGGTAATATTTATTTTTATATACGGTTCAAAGTCAGAATCTATCAATTTCCTTTCCAAAATAGCATCGTATGCATTCTGCACATTTTCTCTTAACATTGCTAAAGGGGAATCATATAAATCATTACCAAGCAAACGAATCATCTGCTTAGCATCGAATTCCATAGAAACATACATCGTATCGCTCATATATTACTATTTTTTAAGGTAGTTAGAAGTGAATTGACATTCGAGTCATTTAATTTATAAATATCTCTATCAGCAATAATTTCCTGAATATAATCAGAATTACCGGCTTGTTGTGCTGCGACTATTTTCAAAACAGCATCTTCTATACTTGTGACTTTACCTACGTTCTTAAAAACGTAGTCATAGTCTTTCACTTCCTTTAAATATAATTTAAAAATGGGCTCAAAATCCTTACCAGTTTTCTGTTGTAACAGTTTAATGGCTTCACATGCTTGATGAAAATCACCACTAATTTTACATTCTCTATCTATTTTTAATAGAATGTCGTTAATTGACAGTTCCCTAAGCCTGATATCATAATGTATCTTATTGGTAGAATTAGAAAGGGGTTTCAAGCGCCAATGAGGAATCTTGTTATTACGATTGGGATTAAAATCTTCACGTATGTTTATGTCAACAGCTGCATACCCATTTCCCTTTTCTATTTCTATGATATTGTATTGTCTGCGACAATTAGCAGAAAGGACTTTTTCACCCCCAAATAATGTGCCTGAACTGATTAATAATAATCTTTGGGTTAATTTATCTTTTTGTAAAAGCAAATCTGAGTATTCTTCAGCAACTTGTGTATAATGTTGATGCCCATATAACCCCATTTGGATATTACAACTAAGCAGGTTGTTCAAAAAGGCCCGATCTATATAATTTGTTTCCATAGGTCTACCATAGAAATGATGATGCCATACAGCAATATTTAAATACCCTGCATTGTAACTATCTGTCAGTTCTTTACACACGGAATTTAAAGCTTCTTCTGTTATACTTCCCGTGTCGCAAAGATGGTCAAGACGATGACAACTATTGAAACAAGAAAAACAAATTTCATAAGTATTATCAATAACAACAAATGCCTTTTCTTCTGGATTGTTAGGATATTGTCTAATCCCATCATAGAATTTATTGTAGAATTCAACAAATTGGCTAAAACGACTATTATAGATAGCGGAATCCATAATTTCATAGAATTGGCAGTCTTTCCAATTCCAACGTAAGTCCGTTGCTCCAGAAAAGAATGAATGTAGACAACATTCATACTTTTTGGTTGCTGGTATCATACTTGCCATAGTTGTATTTCGGTTCACATCGTGATTACCAGGAACTATAATAAGCCTCTTTCTATCTCCTTTTAAAAAGAAATGACAAATGTCTGATAGGAATAATGCCACATTATCATATTGTTGTCGAATTTCATCATCGGTATATGCCCCTTGAATAAGATCACCACTTACAACCACAAAAGAAGGTGCTAAAATACATTCGTTTTCAGTATAGTATTCAAAATCTCTTCTCATAGATTGAAATAGAGAGGCATACTCAACCCCGGGGGCTTTATGAATATCCGAAATATGAAGTATGCTGTATTTCATATAATCTCATTTAATTCATCTATTTTAATTGCAAAGATAGCAATTTTTTAATGAATTACCGGCTATAATTGCCTGAATTTATATTTCAAGCCATCTGGAAAATCCAGTGTAAGCTGCCCCCTAAAACCAAGCGATTCTGCCCCCTTAAAACATTCAACAATGCCCCCTTAAAAAGTCTTGACCGATGGGGTTATTATTATTTTAGTTTATTTCCCTCTGTATGCATCCATTTTACGGACACTTTCTCCTGTCAGCTCAATCCGGTGCGCCGTATGTATAATACGATCCATAATGGCATCTGCTACTGTAGGGTCTCCGATTGCATCATACCAATTGTCCGTTGGCAGTTGCGAGGTGATGATGATGGACTTGCGCCCATGTCGGTCCTCTATTATATCGAGCAGGATGGGTCGTTCCTTGGCATCAAGGTTCACAAGGAAGAGGTCATCCAATATGAGCAGCGTGCTCCGTTCGATTCTCTTGAGTTCCGATTCCAGTGTGCCTTTTACTTTTGCCACCTTAAGCGTACCCATAAGTTTCGGAGCATTCGCATAATATGTCCGTATGCCCTTCTTGCAGGCTTCATACCCCATTGCTGTGGCAAGGAAGCTCTTCCCGGTACCGGATGACCCTGTGATGAAGAGGTTCTGTCCCTTGCGGGTGAACTCCAGCGATGCAAGCCGCTCCATCTGATTGCGGTCAAGGCCACGCGGGATTGCATAGTCTATCTGCTCGAGGCAGGCCTTGTAGCGGAACGCCGCCCCGCGTATAAGGCGTTGGATGGCTGCATTGGCACGGTAGTCCCATTCCCTGGCAAGTAACATGTGCAGGAAAGAGTCGATTGTCATTGTTTCTGCCATAGTGGAGGTCAGGCTTTCAGTGAAGGCGGCGGCCATGCCGTGCAGCTTCATACGGTTCATCAGTTCGATTGTCAACGTGTTGCGGTCTTTTTCGACAGCTATCGGTGCGGTAAGATTATTTGTTTCCATTGTTGTCTCTATTTAAATGTTTTAATTGTGCGAAGTAGGCTGCTCCGCGGATGTTTTTGTGGATAGATGTTACGGGGACCTCATCGTCGATGTCGTCTTTTGACAGGAAGTCTGCATCATCCCCGCGTTCAAGGATCCGCCTTATCTCCTGATATCCGTATAGGCGCAGTTGCGTGGCGCATGCGCTTGCCGCCACCAACCGTTCCAGCCCGAAGGTCTTCTCCAACGCCATGATGCCTCTGCATGAACGGAACGCCGCGGGAGGATACTTCTTGAGTTCCGCCACCTTGCGCAGATACAGCAGCAGGACGTTATCTGTCTGGCCGGCCCGTTCGTAAATCTGTTCCAGATCCTTTTCATAACTTCCATGACGTCCGGGCAGTCCGTGGGCATCCTTGATCGTATAGGAGTATGGCGTGTCATCGCGCTGGTGTGTGGTCACCAGACGCAGGCCATGATATATTTCCAGCGTGTCCGCATCATAGACAATCTCGACACGTTTGCCTATATACTCTTTCGGTACGCTGTAATGGTGAAGCCTGAAGGTGACATAGCCGTTACGCATTACTGTTGCGGAGCGTCGCTCTTTCATCTGATGGCGTATGGCGGGAAGCGGGCGGAGGCAGTCGGACTCAATCTGCTCGAACTGTTCCCGTCTGGACTGGGGACGCCCGCTCATCCTGCGTCCGTTGAAGGCCGAGAGCGATTCGGATATGGCCGCATTCAGAGACTCCAGCGAGTGGAATACAAGACCCTCGATGTCAGCGTAGACGGATCGATAAAGCAGCTTCACGGCATTCTCCACCAAGGCCTTGTCCTTTGGATGACGTACCCGTGTGGGGTATACGGTACATCCGTAGTGTTCGGCAAATGCCGCAAACTCCTCGTTGATTACCGGCTCGTTACGGTCGCTGCGGGTTACCGCCGATTTGAGGTTGTCTGGTACGATCGCCATCGGAACCCCGCCGTAAAAATGAAGCGCGTTCTCACACGCCTTAATCAAGTCCTGCCTTGACTGGGACCAGACCGCCTCACAATAGGTATAGTGGCTGCACGGAAGTATGGCCACGAACACTTCAACGCTGCGACATTCACCGCTTTCACTGTCAACGACTTCCAGTTTGTCACCGGCGAAGTCGATATACATCTGGTCTCCGGCATAATGCTCGACATGGCCTACGACATGTGTCACCATACGGTAACGCATGAGATAGTTGCCGAAACTGGCATGTCTGTATCCGTCAGGATGGGTCTCGCGGTACTCTTCGTACAGGGTTTTCACTGTTACGCCTCGGCGGCTAAGCCGGGCAGCATACTCAGGAAGGAGTGCCTCAAGCTCAAGCTGGCGTTGTGACGGTTCCCTGTTACGGCCAACACCTTCAGAGAACATTTCCTGGATGCGAGCGGAAGGCATGGCGGCCAACTCCTTTATCGGTATACCACACTCTTGAAACAGGCGCACATATCTGCGCACCGTGTTGCGGGAAAGCTCAAAGCTCCTGCTTATCTGCTTTATCCCCATCCCCAATGCGTAACATTGGAGGATGTTTGCTATCTTTGTTGTCATAGTAGAAATGATTTTATCCCACCGGTCAAGACGGGAATCAAATCTACGAAAAATCCCCTGCCGGGCATTGTCAAGCAGGGGTATTTTTATATTGGAATCAAGGGGGTAGGATTATTTTAGCACAAGGGGGCAGAATCGCTTGGTTTTAGGGGGCAGCTTACACTGGATTTTCCAGAAGTCTATTTTTGCAAAACTACCAAATAATAAGCATTTGGAAGTTTTTATATCGTTAAACTACCAAAAAAAGGAAAAATAAAAAACAGCAAAAACCAAGCCGCCGGAAACCTCGTTTTGCGGCTCTATGACGGCTTTATTTTTCGTATCGGGGAAATATAAGCAAAGTAAAGAGAAAAGTAAATGGCGGCCATCGCTTGCTTTAATTAGATAGCTTCAAGTGTAAAGCTAAAGCTAAGCAAGTGTAAAGCAAAAACCGTTTCGTTTTAAACCAGCGTTCGTGTCCTATCCTTCTGAAACTCCTATGAATAAAGGCTTTCCGTGTAGTTCTTCACTATTCATATTTAAACCGCTTCGTTCTGTGCCCCATAAACGGAAAGGTTTGATCGCAAGGATGGAAACAAAATTCTTAGTCAAACTCTCGCTGCTATCATGCCAGGTGCAGATGATTATCTAAAGCTATGTTGGATAGCGGGAACTCTAAATCTTCCTCAAGAAGACAAAGATCAGATATTTATTAGAATGGTATTTAATTATGTCGCAGGTATATCTGATGACCATAATAAGAATATATCGTTTATTATGGATAAGACAGGAGTGTGGCGATTATCACCTGCATATGATGTAATGTTCACGGCAAATACATGGGATGATCCTTCTGCATACATTCATTCGATGGGTGTGATGGGCAAGAGATCAGCCTTGACCACAAGTGACTTTGTTAACTTTGCAGAGGATTTTGTGGAAGAGCCCGAAAAAAAGATATTACAAGTATTTAATGCAGTAGGCAAATTTCAATCATTGTGTGCCCAATATAATATAGATAAGGCTATATCTGATAAAATCCAACATGTGTTAGAGGGACTGGTTACTGACGATTTGAACTTATTACAATAATAAAATTTAGCGTTTCAAAGTGGATGATGTATAAATAGCCTAATCGTTGTCAAACTCCTACACTTGATACAAAAGGCTATCGTAAGAACTTATCCATTAGGCGAGCGTTCTCGTCTAAAGATGCGGGTGCGTTGCCATTGGATAGGGAGGCTGTAGGAGGGCTGACGACGTGTAGCAATAGCTCTGCATCTTTTTAAGTTAACACTTTAAACCATCTAAAGATTATATTTACACTTTCTGCTTGTACATTCAAAACTTTCTATATATATTTCCGCCCTGTTTCTGTAAAATCAGTCTGATACATTGGATTTAGTCACTTATACTATTGGATTAATCAGAAACATTCTTAAAACAAAATTTCAATCATATTTTAACAGGTTCTTAGTAATAATGTTACAAATCGAACAGTTTAACGACATCTATGTAAAGTACTACAGGAAAGCTTACCGTTTCTCTCTGATGTATGTACGAAACGACCAGGCAGCCGAAGATATAGCGACAGAATCCCTTATTAAGTTATGGGAAACAATGAATAAGGAAACCGTAGAGAAACCTTTGGTCTTGCTATTAGCAATACTCAAACATAAATCCCAGGATTACCTCAGAGTACAGATTAGCCACAAAGAAAGACTTGAGGCTATGGCTGAATGGCGGCGGCGGGAATTGTCCATTTGGTTATTAAATCTTTGAAGGATGTAATCCGGAAGATATTTTCTCTACAGAAATACAAACGATCCTAAATCATACTCTGGAAGAACTTCCCGAGCAAACACGGAACGTTTTTAGAATGAGCCGTTTCGAACAGAAATCCGGAAAAGAGATAGCACAAACATTAGGTATCACCGTAAAAGGGGTAGATTATCATATAGCCAAAGCATTGAAAGCTCTACGTATTTCTCTAAAAGATTACCTGCCTCTATTTTATTTTTTATTTTTCTATTAAAAAAGTTAGTTTGCTACTAGTGAACCTTTCCTAACTATCGTCTTATATATAAAGCAAAGAAAAATATGGATGATAAGTTACTACAATTATATTTCGAAGGACGTACAACTGATGAACAATCACGTTTGATTACGGAATGGCTAGATGCCGATGAGGTGAATATGAAACACTATCAGCAGCTATGCCGTTTATATGAGATAAGCTTCTGGCATGAGGTACCTGAAGTTATTACAAATTCTGTCCTAAAGAAGGTAAAATTCAGACATATTTGGCAAAAAGCAATAGAAGTAGCTGCTATCTTTATTCTAGGATTTATTTTGCATTATTGGATACATTTACCATTCGTAGATACAGAAGAAGATATTGCCATGCAAACCATATATGTTCCGGCAGGGCAGAATGCACAACTTACTTTAGCCGACGGTTCTCAGGTTTGGTTGAATGCCGGTAGTACACTAAATTTTCCTACCCGCTTCGCTAAAGGAAAACGAAAAGTTAGTCTCAATGGGGAAGGTTTTTTTGAAGTAAAAGCAAATAAAGACAAACCATTTATTGTATCTACATCCAATTATGATATCAAGGCGTTAGGAACCTCTTTTAATGTAAGAGCTTACAAGCAATCAAAAGATTTTGAAGCAGCTTTGTTAACTGGAAAAGTTGAAATTACCGATCATGCGACAAATCAAAAGCTTTCTTTGACACCTGATAATCGGGCTATATTGGAAAATAAGAAGTTAGTAGTTACTCCTATGCAGCACATAGACTATTTTCTTTGGCGCAAAGGAATTCTCTATTTTGATGAGTCACTGATGGAAGTTCTAAAAAAACTGAAATTATATTTTGATGTAAACATTCAGATAAACAACAAATTTATTATACAAAATAAAATACATTCTACTGCCAAATTTCGAACAAGAGATGGTTTATACCACATCCTAGATGTTTTGCAACTTACCCATCATTTTACTTACCAAAAAGATGATGAGAAAAATCTGATTATTATTAATTAATTCAACATATAAATTCTTGCAGAGATTGATTCTTATATAAATTTTATTGTTAAACCTTTAAATACTAATAGCCTATGACATAGATATAAAGAGTAAATAGAAAACCGGCAAGTGCTCCAACACTTACCGGTTAAGGGTTAGACTCCCGACCTTGAATAATTAATCGAAGTACTAACGTAATTGCATACAAAATTATGAATTATTTTTTGTATAAACAATCCATATCCGAAATTAAACACATATTTCGTATTATGAAAATCACAGTTATTGTCCTGTTCGCATGTTTTTGCAACCTTTTTGCAACAGAAGCCAATTCACAGAATGCAAAAATGTCTATACATGCCGACAATTTACGGGAAATCATTTATAAGATAGAGAAGCAAACCGAATACCTGTTCGTATACGACAGGAATGAGGTTGATGTAAACCGACAGATATCCGTGAATGCTGATAATGAATCTGTCTCTGAAGTTTTAAATAAAATATTTACAGGGACTAACATAGAATATAAATTAGTCGGAAAAAACGTTACGCTTATCAAACGTGATGACCTTTCTCGCCAAAATGGAATAAGCCAGCAATCAACTAAAAAAATTATCGGTATAGTCACTGATGAAAAA
>USSR01000035.1 GCA_900557355.1 uncultured Bacteroides sp. | reverse complement strand
AAGTAGTAGCCGTTGACATCCGTCAGGAACAACTGGACAAACGTGTAGAAGAACTGAAAGCTTACGGTGAAGATGTGATCGGCATCGTAGGTAATGTATTGGATATCGCCAGCCTTGAAAAATTGGCTGATGACATCGTTGCCAAATGGGGACGTATCGACATCCTGCTCAACATTGCCGGTGGCAATATGCCGGGTGCTACGCTGGCTCCCGACCAGAACTTCTTCGACATGGACGTTACCTGCTGGGAAAAAGTGACTAACCTGAATATGAACGGAACCGTTTATCCTTCTATGGTATTCAGCAAAGTGATGGCTAAGCAAGGTAAAGGTTGTATCGTAAACGTATCTTCCATGGCTGCTTACAGCGCTATCACCCGCGTTCCGGGTTACTCGGCAGCTAAGACAGCCGTTGCCAACTTCACTCAATGGCTGGCAAGCGAACTCGCACTGAAGTACGGAGACGGCATCCGTGTGAATGCTATCGCTCCGGGTTTCTTCATCGGCGACCAAAACCGTGCCGTACTTATTAATCCTGACGGTTCGCTGACAGACCGCAGCAAGAAAGTTTTAGCCAAAACTCCGATGAAACGCTTTGGAGATATCAACGAACTGAACGGCGCCGTACAATTTTTATGTAGCGATGCGGCAAGTTTCGTGACGGGTGCATTGCTGCCGATAGATGGTGGATTTAGTGCATTCAGCGGAGTATAATTATCCTTGCTATTCAAAAAGCATTTTCAATTTTATTCTAAAAAGCTGCTTCCAAGAGGCAGCTTTTTTTATTGAGAATAAATATCTTTGTAGCAATTTCAATTTAACCTATACACTATTTCAATGAAAAACGAACCTTCTACCCATGTCCTGGGCTTGGCTCATCCTCCTATTCCCGTTGTACGCATCGGACTCATAGACTTAGGCAATCGCGGATCACTCACGTTGGAGCGTTATATGCTCATAGAGCACGTAGAGATCAAAGCTTTGTGTGAGATAGGCCCCGGGAATCTGGCAAAAGGGCAAACCGTACTGGCAAAAGGCGGACATCCCGCTGCAACCGGTTATGCCGGAGAAAACGGCATAGGTCCCGTATGCCAGATCCTGAATATCCACCGGAGCGACCGTTTGAATTACCTTGTATCCATATCCACTCACCAGGCGGGGATGACGGAATATGCCCGCCGCACTTTCGGCAAAGGATCTCGAAGCACAACAGGCTTACCTGTTGGGAGACATGAATACCCCCTCATCCATACCGTCAAGGGAAAGACCATCCAACTGCAATACTGCACCGTCCATCCGCGCCCTTACAGCCGTTCGCACACTATCTGCGGCACGCGAGGATTTGCACAGAAATACCCAGTAGCCACGATCAATTTGGAAGATGCACGTAGTGGAGGGGGAATCGGTATAGCCGCCGGAGAGGCAGCCAACGTAACCACCGAAGAACTCTTGCAACGCTATCAACATCCTTTTACAGCTACCATCGGCAAAGAAGGCGCCCTCAAAGGTGCCCCGAACGAGATGAACTATATCATGGATTACCGCCTCATCTACTGCCTGCACCACGGACTTCCTCTGGATATGGACGTTTATGACGCCGCCGAATGGTCGTGCATCACCGAGCTTAGTGAGCAATCGGTACTGAATGGCAGTCGCCCGGTAGAAATACCCGACTTCACGCGGGGCGCATGGAAGACTTTTCCCAGCGTTTCAAGATAGAAAGAGAAAACTGATAACATACTAATAATCAAACTCTTGTATTTACAAACAATTTTCCTCATAATGTAAAAGCATTTACCACAGGATGTAACGACCTTTACTTCATATTGTAACGACTTTTACCTCGGCATGTAACGACCTTTACCTCGGTATGTAAATAGAGTTACCGTGTGGAGTTAATAAAGTTACCCCAGCATGTTAACAAAGTTACCATTTGGAGTAATTTGATAGATTCACTTCAAAGTTTACCTATTCTTTAGAATATCTTTGACCTATTCAGTCCGGACAATGCCATACAGACTCCAAGGATTGATGCTGTAAGAAGATACTCGAACCGTTTATATCTGCAAAAAAACGTTCCTTTTCCTTGCATACTTTAAAAAGATGCATTACTTTTGCTGCCGTTAAACACAGTATTCACCCCTTTAAAACTGAAAGAAAGGGACTAATTTATGTTGGAACTATAATATCTCAGCCAGGACTAAGTTGACTCATCGGGATGATGGGGCTTTGCAATTTTCTTGATTAGTCCTACAATCACATTTATAATTTTATTATTATTCACTTCAATGCAGTGGACGGATAGTGTTGTACCTATCATCATCCCATGCATTGGGTGCAAAACGCATATTGCATTGCCCCGTCACGAGGCGGGCAGCCCATGCCGTATGCGTACACATGAAAAAAGAAAATATGGGAATACGATTAAAAGATTTAAGTAAGCTGGGATATAGAGACAATGTAGCACGCAGTCTGGCAGTAGCCATTGTCGGCAAACATTGCAAGCACCAAAGCAAAGAACAGATTATCAAGACACTGAGCGACGTGCTGAAAAATCCCGATACTTATAAAGAGAATGAGACATGGGGCAAACTGGCCGAACACCTGTCCCCCACCCTCATCGAAAAGAAGTTCACAGCATACGACTTGCTCGATGAGCCGTTGCCCTATAAAACCTATGGCGGCAAGTTCATAGAAACCCTCGCCAAACAGCAGATGAACCTGGCCATGAGGCTCCCCGTCAGCGTAGCCGGCGCACTGATGCCCGATGCACATGCCGGATACGGTCTGCCCATCGGCGGTGTACTCGCCACGGACAATGCCGTCATCCCCTACGCCGTAGGGGTGGATATCGGTTGCCGGATGAGCCTGACGGTGTTCGATGCCAAAGCGGATTATCTGAAAAGATACTCGCATCAGATAAAAGAGGCACTGAAAAACTATACCCACTTCGGCATGGAGGGCGGCCTGACCTTTGCACAGGAGCATGAAGTGACAGAACGGGAAGAATTCCGGTTGACACCTCTTCTGAGGGACTTACGCGGAAAGGCCATTCGTCAATTGGGCAGTTCCGGCGGTGGAAATCATTTCGTGGAGTTCGGAGAGCTTCTTCTGCAAGAAGAAAATATGCTGGGACTGCCCGAAGGCAATTATATGGCATTGCTGTCACATTCCGGTTCGCGCGGACTGGGAGCAGCTATTGCCATGCATTACAGCCGGATAGCCCGTGAAGTCTGCAAACTGCCACGTGAAGCGCAGCATTTTGCCTGGCTCGACTTGAACTCGGAAGAAGGACAGGAATACTGGATGAGCATGAACTTGGCAGGCGACTATGCCCGTGCCTGTCACGAACAAATCCACCTGAACCTCTCGAAAGCTCTGGGACTGAAGCCAATGGCGAACGTGAACAATCATCACAACTTCGCCTGGAAAGAAGAGATTGCATCCGGACGCACTGCCATCGTGCATCGCAAAGGGGCCACTCCTGCACAAGCTGGGCAACCGGGACTTATCCCCGGAAGTATGGCAACTCCCGGTTACCTGGTAGCAGGTCGGGGAGTGGAAGAGTCGTTATGTTCCGCTTCGCACGGTGCCGGACGGGCTATGTCACGCCAGAAGGCAAAGGAGAGTTTCACCCAGTCGGCCATGAAGAAATTTCTCTCGCAGGCCGGAGTCACACTGATTGGGGGCAGCATCGAAGAGATGCCATTAGCCTACAAAAACATCGACCGGGTGATGCAACCCCAAGAGACATTGGTAGAAGTACAGGGCAAATTCATGCCGCGCATCGTAAGGATGAATAAAGAGTAAGAGGCTATGGAGAAAGTATATATGCAAATCACCTCCGGACGCGGCCCTGCCGAATGTTGCCGCGTAGTGGCGCTAGTACTGGAAAAGATTCTGAAACAAGCCGCCGCCAAAGGAGTGAAAACAGAGGTTGTGGAACGCGAAACCGGACCTCTCAACCGTACCCTGCTCTCAGCCGTCATCTCCCTGCAAGGCGGAGATTATCATGCGCTGATTGAGGACTGGGAAGGTACCGTGCAGTGGATTGCCAAAAGTCCGTACCGCATCCATCATAAACGGAAGAACTGGTTTGTCGGTGTGCAGACCTTCACGCTCTCCGAAAGCCAGGAGGCTACGGAAGCGGACATCCGTTATGAGACCTTGCGGGCATCCGGACCGGGCGGTCAGCACGTGAACAAGACGGAGTCTGCCGTCCGTGCCGTCCATATCCCTACCGGAATGAGTGTAGTAGCTTCCGACCAACGCTCGCAATGGCAAAACAAGAAGTTGGCCACCGAACGCCTATTGCTGAAACTGGCATCATGGAGCATAGAGCAAGCCATGATTCAGGCACAGGCCAACTGGAGTAACCACAACTGCCTGCAACGCGGTAATCCAGTGAAGGTAATCCAGGAACCGCTGATTTAAAGTAAATGAATGATTTAAAAAGAAAGGAGCAACTTATGTTATCAGAAAAATATGGTCGCACATATCATTATCCGTTTTCTCCCGGAACAACCAGTGACGACCGCATCAACCATACGTATTGGGAAGACATCCAACAGATAGAAACCCTGATACACACCGAAAAGCTGGACGGAGAAAATAATTGCCTAAGCCGCTACGGTGTATTTGCCCGCTCGCATGCAGCGCCTACCACCTCACCGTGGACCAGGGAACTGCGCGAGCGTTGGGAACTCATGAAAAACGACTTGGGAGACATCGAGATATTCGGTGAAAACCTGTATGCCATACATTCGATAGAGTATCGCAAACTGGAAACACACTTTTATGTGTTTGCCGTGCGCTGTATGGATCAGTGGCTGTCGTGGGAAGAAGTGAAATTCTATGCCGCTCTGTTCGAGTTGCCTACAGTGCCCGAATTACAAGTGGAAACAGTAGCAGGATTGACGCGGGAAACGTTACAACAACAGGTCGTCAATCTGGCACAAGAACCGGGTGTGTTCGGGACACGCGATCCGCAAACAGGCGCAGATTGTACCCGCGAAGGTGTAGTCACCCGTAATATAGGTGAATATCCTGTAAGTGAATTTGCCCGCAACGTATTCAAGTACGTACGCAAGGGGCATGTGAAGACCGATGAGCACTGGACACGCAACTGGAAGCGTGCCCGCCTCATCTGGGAAATAGGAAAGGAGGAATAAAATGAATTGGAAACTGACAGATAATAAAAATTGGGACTCACTGGAACAACAGTTCCGGTGGGTACAAGATATGAACTTCGTAATGCAGCACCATTTGCATCACGAAGAAGGCAGTGTGGCCGTGCATACCCGCATGGTACTGGAAACATTGCAGCAACAGCCGGAATATCGGGCTTTGCCCACACAGGAACAAGAAATATTGTGGGCAGCCGCTTTACTGCATGATGTGGAGAAGCGTTCTACTTCGGTAGATGAAGGAGGTGGCATTATCACTTCCAAGGGACATGCCAGACGTGGGGAATATACAGCACGCACAATTCTTTACAGGGATATTCCTACTCCGTTTCATATCCGGGAGAACATTGCTGCGCTGGTGCGTTATCATGGTTTGCCGGTTTGGATTATGGAGCGGGAGAATCCTGTGAAGAAGCTGTGTGAAGCATCTCTCAGAGTGGATACACGTTTACTGAAAAAGCTTGCTGTGGCGGATATTCAGGGACGTATCTGCAAAGATAAGCCTGCATTGATGGAAGCTTCCGAGTTATTCGAGATGCTTTGCCGTGAACAGGATTGCTGGGGAAAGGCACGAAGCTTTGCAACGGGTCATGCCCGCTTTCAGTACTTTCAAGCGGAGGATGGGTATATAGATTACATTCCGCATGATAATTTCCGGTGTGAAGTTATCTTATTATCCGGTTTGCCGGGAATGGGGAAAGATCATTATATCCGTACATTGCCACAGGATATTCCTGTGATAAGCCTCGATGACATCCGGCGAAAGCATAAAGTTAGCCCTACGGATAAAGCTGCCAATGGCAGAGTGGTACAGGAAGCCAAGGAAACAGCTCGCAACTATCTGCGTAAACAGCAGGGCTTTGTGTGGAATGCAACCAATACCTCAAAGCAAATACGCTCGCAACTGATTGATTTATTTCTCACTTACGGGGCTAAAGTGAAGATTGTTTATATCGAAAAGCCGTATGCGGTATGGAGGAAACAAAATCGTGAACGGGAATTTATGGTTCCGGAAGCAGTACTGGATGCAATGCTCGACAGACTGGAAACTCCACAATTGACGGAAGCACATGAGGTGATGTACCTCATCAGCAAATAAATTTTAAGTCCACCCCGCACGAACAATAATCTTTTGAACAAGTATTCAAAAAATTAGATTTATCTTTGCGCCAATTTACAGCCAAAACACATTTATCATGAGAAAGCTTGTTAAATTAGTTATAACCCATACTTACGCATAAAGTCAGATGAAAACAATCGTAAACGTCCCTACTAAGCAAAGCCTGATTCGGGAAACAAGAGATTATTTAATGATCGCCCTCGGATTAATTCTTTATGGTATAGGTTGGACAGTATTTCTGTTGCCCAATGACATCACCACCGGAGGAGTGCCGGGTATCGCTTCCATCGTCTATTTCGCCACAGGATTCCCTGTGCAGTATACTTATTTCAGTATCAACTTCATCCTGTTATTACTCTCTATCCGCATTCTGGGCTGGAAGTTCAGTATCAAAACGGTGTTTGCCGTATTCACCCTGACATTCTTCCTTTCCATCATTCAGAGACTGGCAAGCGGTGTAGTCTTACTGCACGATCAGCCTTTCATGGCGTGCGTCATCGGTGCATCCCTCTGCGGAGGCGGCATAGGCATCGCTTTTTCTTCCAACGGTAGCACAGGCGGAACGGATATCATTGCCGCCATCATCAACAAATACCGGGATATCACATTAGGCCGTGTAATGCTGATCTGTGACCTGATTATCATTTCTTCCAGTTACTTTGTTTTGAAAGATTGGGAAAAGGTGGTTTACGGTTATGTAACCCTGTACATTTGCAGTTTTGTCCTGGACCAGGTAGTGAACAGTGCCCGGCAATCCGTACAGTTCTTTATCATCAGTGAGAAATATGATGAAATAGCCCGGCACATCAATGTATATCCGCACCGGGGGGCTACCGTCATTAATGCTTCCGGATTTTATAGTGGCAAGGAACAAAAGATGTTGTTCGTACTTGCCAAGAAGCGCGAATCAACAATTATATTCCGATTGATAAAGGATATAGATCCAAACGCATTTGTATCACAAAGTGCGGTAATCGGAGTATACGGAGAAGGGTTCGACAGAATAAAGGTGAAATAACTACTTGTCACTTGTAGCTCGTAACTCGTAGCTATTCCCTTTCCAAATATACACTACAGGGCGGCGGAGATACGGTTTCAGTTTCTCTGTCGCTTTTTTATCCATATAGTCAGTAGTTGTAAAAGTAAAGGTAAGTGCATTGTCCTTTGCAGAAAGATCGGCTTTCATCAGCAACATATCTGCCTGTTCGCCGGCATCTCTCACTTCATAATCCATCACCGTATCGGGTAATGACAGGAAATCTTTCATTACAGGAGGCGTGAGGAAAGAAGAAGCGGGTAATTCTTCCCAACCGGTGGTATAGAAATGGACATCACTATCACAAGCAGGGGCACAAGCTGTAGATACGGTACAGATTACTTTCGTGCTGTCGCTCGTAGCTAGCAGTTTCATTTGCCAGGAGCTTTGCGGTGTCATCTGGATACGGATATAGTCGGGAGCAAGCTCCGTCATTTCCGATTTGCCGCCAAAACGGTTGGTTACTTCCGCTTTCATCTTACTTTCAAGGAAGTCGATACAGTCGGCACGGTTCACGGCAGTAAGCAGTGGACTGAGGCTATCGGGCATATTTTTGAAAAAGGTTTTAGCTTCCTGGGCTTGCAGAGAACACGTCCAGACACAAGCCAAACACAAAAACATTGTCAATTTCTTCATCATATTATTTTTCTGTTATTCCTATTTTGTATTTTATTACTTCAACACAATCTTCAGAGCCAGGAACATATCTCTCCAAGAAAACGTGCATCTGTTCCGTCAAAGGTATTCAGGCTTTCACTATCTATATCGAGCACGCCCCACACCTCGCCATTCTCACGAATCAACGGAACAACAATCTCCGAGCGCGACAACGAACTGCAAGCTATATGTCCGGGAAATGCATCGACATCGGGCACTATCAACATTTCCGCCTTAGTCCATGCCGTGCCGCAAACACCCCGTCCTTTCCGGATACGTGTGCAGGCTATCGGTCCCTGAAAAGGGCCCAACACCAACTCTTCCCCCTTCACCAAATAGAAGCCTACCCAAAAGAATTCGAACGTTTCTTTCAGCGCAGCCGAAACATTTGCCAGATTGGCTATAAGGTCATTTTCACCTTCAATCAGGCTCTTTATCTGGGGAAGCAAAGTCTGATACTTTTCAGCCTTGCTGCCGTTGCTGATACATAAATCTTCTGCCATATATTTTGTCTTGAGATTTATTTACTTCCCAAATATAAGAAGAACATTCCAATCAATACCAAAATGAGATCGACAGCCTTACTTTTTAAATTCTTTTCACGGAAAAAGAGAGCTCCGAAAAGGAAGGAGACAACCACACTGCCACGGCGAACCATGGAGACTATGGAAATCATGGAGTCTTCATAACTCAGAGCATAAAAGTAGGCAAAGTCGGCGGCACTGAGGAAGATGGATATCAGGATGATGGTCCAGTCCCAACGGAAAGGGGTACTTTCTTTTCGCTTGGGATACCACAGCAAAAGGATGATGGGACACATTATAAATACCTGATAAACATTATACCACGATTGCACCGCCATAGGGTTGAATTGCTTCATCAGATACTTGTCATAAAGTCCACTGATAGCTCCGGTGATGGCAGCCAGCACGATGAAGTAAATCCATTTGTTATGCTTAAAGTCAATGCCTTCCTTCTTGCCGGAACGGCTCAACATAAAGAAAGAAAGTATGGCAAGCATAACTCCGATCCATTGATACAGGTTCAGACGTTCACCGAATATCAGCATGGCACCCACCAGCACCATTACAGGGCGGGTAGCATTAATCGGACCGACAATTGTCAACGGCAAATGCTTCATGCCAAAGTAACCGAATATCCAGGAAGACAGAACTATGAACGACTTGACAATGATAAACTTATGTACCTCCCAACCTACAACAGGTACTTCAAACATAGTTCCGTTCAAAGCAGGAGTAAAAGCGGAAATCAGTATGAAAGGAAGAAATATCAGGCTGGAGAATACCGTATTCAGAAACAGAACGGGAAGCACAGCATTATCGCGCAATGATTTCTTCTTAAATGCATCATAAAAACCCAGCAAGGCAGCTGAGAGAAAGGCGAGTAATAACCACATGGTTCTTAGTTAATTAAATGTTAGTTATTCAGTTATTATCTGCGATGAATAATTCCTCGGGATATGTGACATCTACCAGAAACAGAGCATTGCCCGGAACGGAAGTGCCAGCCTTGCAACGGTCTTTCTGATCGATAACACGCCGGAAGCCAGCAACGGTGAGCTTACCACGGCCTACTTCGAGCAAAGTGCCGACAACTGCACGAACCATATTGCGCAGGAAACGGTCCGCCTGAATGGTGAACACCCAGGTTACATCATCTACCTGCGTCCAGGCAGCATGCATGATACGGCAATTGTTTGTTTTTACATCCGTATGCAGCTTGCTGAAACTGGTGAAGTCTGTATAATTAAACAAACTACGGGCCGCTTCGTTCATTCGTTCAAAATCTGGTGTCTGGAAAAGACGACAACGGTATTGACGATTGAAGGGAGACTTTGCCGTAGTCACGTAGTATTTATACATGCGTGCCGTTGCATCAAAGCGGGCATGCGCATCGGGCTTCACTGCACGGAGGCGGTAAACAGAAATATCAGGCGGCAAAAGGCGGTTTAGTTTGTCGGTAAAGAAAGCCGTATCAAGCGGTTCGTCACTATCAAAGTGGGCTACCATCAGGGAAGCATGCACACCGGCATCGGTACGTCCGGCACCAATAACCTCTACTTCACGGCGCATCAATGTGGCAAGTGCACGCATCAGACACTCTTGTACACTGTCTCCGTTGGGTTGTATCTGCCAGCCGTGGTAGGCGGTTCCGTCATAAGCTAAATAAATAAAATACCGTTGCATACTCTTTTGCTTTCATTTTCCGGGCGCAAAGGTACAAAAATAAGGCTATAAGGAAGAACTCTCTTTTCTTTTTCCTACTTTTGTGCCCATATAAAAACATTTTCAAGCAATATGCAACAAAGATACAACAAACTTCCGCTTTTATTTTTAGCAATACTTATGGCTGGCACTTCCCTTGCCGGATGCAAAAAGAAAGATATGTCCCTCAAACTGAACGAACCGCGAAACATTAAAGGAGTAATCAGTTACAGACGAACCTTCGGCGACTTGAATGAAGCGCATCTGAATGTCGCACAAGCCATAGGCATTACGCCAATTGCCTCCCGCAAAGAGGCCGAACACATGAAAGAAAAACTTCAGCACATCGAAACGAACGATTTATATGTGGTAGACTCGCTGACACACTCCATCCCATATCTCATTAAAGGTGCAGCACAACTACTGGATACCATCGGTACCAATTTCCTTGACTCGCTGACCGCCAAAGGACTAAACCCCAATAAAATAATCGTAACCTCCGTACTCCGCACCGAAGATGACGTAAAACGCCTGCGTCGCCGCAATGGTAATGCCTCGGTAAACTCTGCGCATTTCTATGGAACTACATTCGATGTCAGTTGGAAGCGCTTCAAGAAAGTGGAAGATGAAGACGGACGCCCGCTACAGGATGTCAGTTCAGATACATTGAAACTCGTACTCTCCGAAGTATTGCGCGACTTGCGGAAAGCGGATAAATGCTATATAAAGTATGAGTTGAAGCAAGGATGCTTCCATATTACAACGAGAGGAAAATAACAAATTAAGTATTAGGTATTAAGTATGCAGTATATAAGACTGCACCATAACACTGCATACTTAATACCTAATACTTAAAAACCTGATATCTTGTCTTTTCATTCTTCCATCATCCTCCACGCCAACGGCAGACACGTCACGATATCCCCGGCTGTCATTCCTATCGCCCCATACTTCTTGCAAGCGATATCTCCGGCAAGCCCGTGAACATACATCGCCAGACAAGCTGCATCTTCCGAAGCATACCCTTGTGCCAACAAAGCCAGCACTACACCCGTCAATACATCTCCACTGCCGCCTGTTGCCATACCCGGATTACCTGTAGTATTAAAATAACACTTCCCTTGCGGAGTAATAACCACAGAATAAGCACCTTTCAAGATGATATATGTTCCTGATGTTCTCGCCAACTCACGTGCTTTCGTTAAGCGTTCATAAGAGTCCTGACACTTTCCTACCAACCGTTCCAGCTCTTTCGGATGCGGTGTCAAAATACTCCCTTTCGGCAAACGACCGATATAATTGCGATGTCCCGCCAACACATTCAGTGCATCAGCATCCACCACCATAGGTGTCTGACAAGCATCTATCTGTTCCAGTACCGCCGCCTCGGTTTCTTCCGCCTTTCCCAGACCCGAACCGATGCCCACTGCCTGATAATCATCCGTATCCGTAGGACAGGCAAAACAGGTATCACTAGGGTCCAGTTCCGTCATAGCCTCCGGCACGGAAGTCTGCACAATCATATTGTTACAATAAGGAACATGCATCGTCAGCAATCCTACTCCGGAGCGCAGGCAAGCCCTTGCGGCAAGTATGGAAGCTCCCGCCATTCCTTGCGAACTCGCAATAAGCAAAGCCCGTCCGAAGTCTCCCTTATGGGCAAACTTATTGCGTGTCTTCAACAAATACTGCATATCTTCCCCTTCCAGCAAGAAATAATCCGTATCCGTTTCCTCTATTGCATCTTCACTCAGACCGATGTCCAGCAATTCCCATTCGCCCACGAACTCCTGATTTTCCGCAAAAAGAAAAGCCAACTTCGGCAATTGCAGAGTTAGCGTCACATCCGCACGGACAATATTCGCACGGACATTGAACGTATTTTCTTCTCCCATCAAGCCCGAGGGAACATCAATGGCCACCACCCGCGCCGGCGAAGCATTGATATACTTCACCACGGCAGCAAAACCACCGCTCAACGGCTTGTTCAGTCCGCTACCAAACAGTCCGTCAACCACCACATGGTCGTCCGTCAACACAGGCGGCACAAATTGTGAGGTCACTTCGTGGAAATCTACATTCTCCACATCCGCAAGTCGTTCTTTATTCGTCTCGCAATCGGGAGAAAGCTCTCCCTTGGTATTAAACAAATAAACCGAGACTTTATAGCCTTTCTTTGCCAGCAAACGGGAAACGGCCAATGCATCTCCCCCGTTATTGCCCGGCCCGGCAAATACCGTAAAAGGTGTTTTTGCATCCCAACGTCCGGCAATAGCTTTTGCCAATGCCTGCGAGGCACGTTCCATCAGGTCGATGGAAGCAATCGGTTCGTTCTCTATGGTGTAAGCATCCAACTCTTTGATGCTTTGGGTAGGAAATATTTTCATATCTAAATCTTCAAACTAATATTATTCATTAAATCCATTTTCTTCTTTTTCCGCCTCCTTGTCAGCCTGTTCCATTTTCTTCGTCAGCAGTTCCTTCGGGAAATAATACTTAAACGGAATCCGATGGCATCCCGCACGCTTCACCGCCAACGTCAACATACGGTCTGCCTTGAAATACACACGCGACAGGTTCACGGAATGCGGCAACACATCTTCCGGATGTTCAAACCCTTTGCTCGTGACCGCCGTCTGAAATGAGCCGATGCCGCGCAACGTTACAGAATGCCCGTCACTCAACTCCTCTTCGATGATTTCACCTGTCGCGGCCAGAACAGCTTCTACCACTCCCCGATGAAAACCAGTCCGTTGCGCCACCTGATGTGCCACGTCCCGCTCCGTTTTACCGCCTTTCTTCTGCAATTTCTTGCCAACGGCATACCACAATTCTTTTCTTTCTCCACTCGATACATCCGCCTTGCGACGGACAATATAAGGTATTGCCATATCTTTGTTTTACTAATAGTTATCACCTCTTTATAAGATAGTCCTCGCTTCATTAAAGAACAGTGTTACCAACACCCGGGTGTTAGAATATCCGACACCCTCATGTTGACACTACCAACATCCCCATGTAAGTATTCCCGACACCCGGGTGTTGGTAACAGGATTACTATAACAAAGGTAGACTATTTAATAGAGATAAACAAGAAAGAATTAAAAAGAATCAATAGTATTTTCCATGCAAATATTGCATGTCCCGAAACAAGCTGGCTAAAATTTACCATCAAGACTGATAGAGACAGATAATCTTAATTAATTTTAGGAAACCACCCGCCATACATGGATAACTCAATAGACATCACAACCTAAATTATTTCAAGCTCCAAATGCATTTTTTACATTTTAAGATTCTAAATAGCACATTAAACAATATAAATTAGTAGATTTGTTTTCTTAATAGGAAATAGCATATTAGTAGAAACCTGAAGAGATATAGATGTGATAAAGGCGACTATCTTATATGTAAAGTTTTAGCTGAGTATACTATGAAACATATTAGTAAAGTTATCTTAGTACTATTGTGTATTTTGCTGTCCTACCCATTTTATGGAATGGCACAAAACATAAAGTCTTTTGATTTTAAAGGAAACTTTTTCTATAATACAATTACTTCTATTGAACAAGATACGTTAGGCTTTATGTGGTTAGGTTTGGATAATGGCGTTTTTCTTTTTGATGGTTATTCTCTTCAGCCATTAATTCATTCAATGATAAGCGACCGTTATGTTAATTTCTTAAGCCACAGAAAAACAACATTGTATATAGGAACCAATGAAGGACTTTATGCCTACAACTATATAAATAACCAATGTGACCTTTGTTCTCCATTGTTGAAATCCAAAAATATTATAGCTTATCAGTGTAACAGCGATTATCAAGTTGTAGCTACAGACAGAGAGGTTTTCCTCTTTGACTATAACTGGAATTTCATCCACAAAATAACCATATATAAGGAATCACTGAATAATCATATTACCTCTATGGTGATTTATGGCAATCAAGAAGCCTTATTGGGTACAGAATCCGGTTTGGTGATCATTCATATTGAAAATGACGGTAAAACGAAGAGCAACACTTTATATAGTGGAGACAAAATTGTTCAATTATTTATTGATAGCCGCAATAAACTATGGATATGCCGTGGCGAAGAAATATTATATAGTAACATAGATACTTTGGATTCTGTGGGAATATCGGGATTTAAGCATATTGCCTATAATCATGAAGTTATCTCTTTCTTCGAATACGCAAATCAAGTGTGGGTGGGAACCAGGGGATATGGTATTTCCATATATGAATATGACCATAGCGGAACTGCAGTCTTGAAAAATAAATTATTAATAGATAAATCAGGAGATAGCGAACTGAAAAACACTATTAATAAAATTTATAAAGACAAGAAATCCAGAATTTGGATATGTACATTAGAGGGAGTATATTTATACAATGATGAGTCCTCCAACTTTCATGCCATCAAGCATAGTAAAAATGGAAAGAATGTTCCATCCAGCAATATTATTTCTTCCATATACTGTGACAATGATTATTTATGGTTGGCCACATCCAATGGAATTAATAAGATAAAGTGGAACAATAAAAATGACTATACTATTACGCAATATGTTGACCGGAGAAATACAAATGACATAATGGCTGGCAACAAAATACAGTGCATCACCAAATTCAAAGATCAAACCTTCTTGATCAGCACAAAAAACGCAATCAAATTTTTCGATTCGGGAAGATGCCTTTTTTATGACGATCAATCACTGAATGTTGCATTAGAGCAATATGGAATGCGATATGTACGTTCCATATTTAAGGACTATTACAATAATATCTGGTTGGCATTCTCCGAAGGTGGGGTTGGTAGTATCAATGCTTCAACCGACAAATTCACCAGATTAGACTATCCGGAAAAGGTGAAAGGCAAACACAGAGCCATTTGTAGGGACAGCAATGGAAACATTTGGCTTTCATCAGACAATGATGGGTTATATCGCCTACAACTGGACGATGATTTGAAAGTTATAAGTACAAAATTATACCCTAGAAATATGTTTGGTGGATCGTGGATAACGGCAATATATATAGACCATCAAAAAAGAATATGGGCCGGAACAGCAAACGGATTATATAGATACAACATTGAGCAAGATAAGTTTACCAGATTAGAATTCCCATATTCAAGAAAGAGTTCCTATATTGGGGCTATTATACAGGATAATATGGAGAATATATGGGCGGTTAGTTTACACGGTATTTATAAGATTAATCTAGAAGATTTGATTGTCTATTATGAATTGAATGTAAATCAAGATATTGTAAAGACATGGTATATTTTGGGAACATGCGTCAACCGCAATGGAGAAATATTCATAGGAGGAGTAAATGGACTCAACTTTTTTAATCCTACTCAATTGACACCAGACACTTATCCGCATAATGTCTATATATCCGGCATAAAACTTCTGAATAAAGAGAATTTTTCCGATGAGAAGAAAAATCGCTTGCACGAGATCAATAATTCGGGCAAGTTAGTGCTATCGTATAAAGATACTCAATTTTCCTTGTCTTTCAGCTCTCTCTATTATAAAGATCCGCTAAAAATAGAGTATGCCTATATGTTAGAGGACTTTGATAAAGACTGGATTATTACAGACGCATCAAGAAATAACGCTTCTTATTCCAATTTAACTCCCGGCACATACACTTTTAAAGTAAAATCAACTAATGCTTCGGGTATCTGGATGGACAATATACGGACTATTGAGATTGTGGTAGAAAAGGCACCATGGAGAACTTGGTGGGCCTACTCCTTATATGTAAGCATAGTTGCAGGCATTTTACTATTAGTTGTCCGAAACTTTAATTTAGGTTCTAAATTGCGGCACAAGGATGCTTTATCTAAGTGGAAATTAGACTATTACACTCGTTTGTCATATGGTTTTAAGGTACCCTTAACTCTGATTTATGCGCCTCTGCAATATTTACGAAAAAATTATGACCAGTTGACAAATACAGATGTTAAGCGTATGCTACATACGATGTCAGGCAATGTATTCAAATTGTCGGAACAAGTATCGAAATTGATGGAGTTCAAAAAAGTATCCTTGGGAGAATATGATGTACAGTTATCAAAAGTAGATGTTATTCCTGTTATCCAAGGAATTTGTAATTTATTTCTAGATGAGTTTGCCACCAAACATGTAACTTATTCAATAGAAGGAAACGTGACTTCTGTTACAACTATCATAGACATAACTAAGATAGAAGTAGCTCTATATAATATTATGGAAGATGCTATTTCCTATATAATAGATAATGGTAGGGTTGAGGTGAAATATATGCTTGACTCCCATGATTACAGGCTGAACGTAAGTATTATTGCATCCCGAAGTGGAGAAGGTGAGTCTAATGTACAAGAGTTAAACACTCGCTTTTTAATTGCATACGATTATCTAAAAGTGCATCATAGCGAACTATCCATACGTAATATCGAAGGAAACCGGATGAGGGAATATATTTTCGACTTGCTATTAGGCGACTCTCATTATAGTGCAAGAGAAATGAAAACATTGGATAAAGCACAATCTGTATCGCTGTTATTACCTGTAACTGTTCAAAAAGATAGAACTGTGGATGAATTGAATATTGATTCGGATAAAACTTTGCCAGTGATTTATCTGTATGAGGGAGACAAGGACATAGACCTCTTCATAAAGTCTGTTTTTCAAAATAAGTTTAACATATCACTAAACACAGCTGCTACCGACATAAAGCACATACTCGACAAAATACCTTCTCTAGTTATTTTTGATGTGGTGAAAGAAGACGACTATAAATTTGAGTTATGTCGCAAAATGAAGGAATACCAGATATTATCAGCAATACCCGTCATTTTCATTTCCTCACTTTCTTCTGAAATAACGGAGCAGAAGGCATATGAAGCAGGGGCTGATGTGTTTATTGCAAAACCATTCAATGTAGCTAGCCTGGATGCAAGAATAAGACAGCTGCTTGATGTACGTACGGCAATCAAAGAGAACATTCGGAAAGAGTTGATTATAGATCCTAAAGAAGTACTTATCACATCAGATGACGACAAATTCGTTGCTAATATCATCAACGTTATAGAAGATAACATAGCAGATGTTGAGTTTAATATTGATAAATTGGCTAGTTTATTAAACATAAGCCGTTCTACTTTATATCGAAGAGCTATGGAAATCACGAATTTGTCACCAAGTGATTTAATCAGAAAAAGGCGCATGCGACGGGCCGCAGAGCTGTTAAAACAAACTTCCCATCCTGTCTCAGAATTATGTTATATGGTGGGATATTCAGATCAACGCTATTTCGGACAAAGCTTTAAGAAAGAGTTTGGTATGACCCCGAAACAATATTCTATTCAGAAAAAGGTATAGAAACAGAGTTTGACATCCGCAGATATTCTTCAGATATAGCAATTATTTACTATTATAAATCTGTGTCATCTGCGGATGAAATATCATATAGATACTCTTTTATTTTCTTTTTTTATTGGAAAAACTCTTATTGTGGAAAGTCTTTTTCAAAATCAGAAAGATTAATCCAATCTGCCGGAACTCGCTCTCCGTTCCTTATCCTGTGCCAAAAGTCATGGGCTTCGCTGGTGTCCGGATATTTATCAAAGATATCCCCCTTATTATACATTCGCGGATCTTTTTGATCCAATAATCGTCTGGTCATTTCTTCTTCCATTCTATCTTTTATGCAAGCATATTCCTTCTTTTGAATCAAATTGACCATGCAATTAGGATCCTTTTTTATATTATATAATTCCTCCGTTTCCCGTTTCCCAAAAGACAGTTGCCATAAATATTTTGTTTTGGGATTATGACGGGCTTTCAGGATCTCAGTTTTAGTAGGGCTACCGTCCACATTCATATAACCTGTTTCAGGATCACCTGCAGGCCAGCGTTCAGGTTTAAAGTTTTTAAGGTAAAGGAAGTCTCCTCTGATCAACCCACGGATAGGATATCCCTGATCATTGGGGCGACCTACATCATGCCGTTCTTTACCAATCATTACGTAATTACGGTCTATCCCTGTGTTTTCATCTTTCAGCAAGTCAACAAAGTCTCTTCCAGTGATAGCTTGCATCCCTGATTGCATTTCACTTATACCTGCTACCTTCAAAATAGTAGGTGCCAAATCTATGACACTGATGTATTCATTGATCTGTCTTCCCGGATTTCTTATCCCGTTCTTCCACATGACTGCCATTGGGATATGATTGGAGTTATAATACTCCTGTCCTTTACAACGTGGAAAAGGCATATTATGATCAGAAGTAACAATTATAACAGTATTGTCAAGTTCGCCTATTTCCTCTAAAGACTGAAGTATCAGACCTAAATGTTTATCAAAATGCTCTACTTCCACTGCATAATCCAGCATATCTCTTCTCACAACCTCATTGTCTGGCCAATAGGACGGTACAGAATCAATATCATTGATATTCTTCCCAAAGCGCTTAGAAGATTCATATTCATAGCCACGGTGCGGTTCAAGTGCTCCATACCAAAAACAAAATGGCTTAGACTTGTCCCAACTCTTTAGAAAATCGTTAAAATTGGCTGCATAATCACAATCAGAAATCCCCGTAGTTGGAGGCGTAAGTTTACGTTTGTTCCATACCTGCCCGGTGAGATTTCGGTTCTCACCTCTTGAATTGACAGCATATCCAGGTCCCCAACCCTTTCCCGTACAGCCTACATAATATCCATTATCAGCTAAAGCTTCCGGATAGGATTTAAATTTCTCAGGAAAGTTCGGCCAATGATTACAGGCTTCTTCCAACTGCCATGAATTTCTACCTGTAATCATAGCAGCACGTGAGGGTGCGGATTTGGCATTACATGTATACATATTATTAAATAAAAGTCCATTGCGAGCTACAGTATCAAATGCAGGTGTATTTATCCATGGAACCCCATAAGCACTCATATGACCTGCATCATCAGCTACACAAAACAAAATATTGACCCTAGGCGTAGTCTGTGCCGTCGCAATTGATACTTGTGCAATAGTTGCAACACTTAGTAAAGAAAGTATATGAATATTCATTGTCAGATATTTAAAAGTTAATGTTTTTATAGAATTCATTTATTACATACCATGCTTTTTTGCGATATCCTTGATCTGAAATTAACCCTTTTCGATTCCAACCATTTTGATTGAGCGGGTGAAAACGATAAGGAGAACGAAAATCAAACAAAATCCAAGGGGCTATACCTGTCAAATTAGGAATAGAGATAAACATTTCTAAATTGTCCTTATATAGCCGTTCCTGATATTCTTCACTCCAAGAACTCGCAACTGTAGCATCTCCAGACTGGCCGTATAATGCTTCTCCACCAAATTCGGAAATAAAAAGCGGTTTATCTGGACAGATATTCCAGCTAATCTCAGACGGCTTAATTGGCCACGGATGATACCACCCCATGTATTTATTGATAGATACAACGTCCAGATATTCTGTAAGTGTATCCTCCAGCTCAAATGTTTGGGTATCACCATTCCACTTCACCTTATCAAAAGCAGCAGTAAGCAAACGGGTGGTATCCATCTTTTGACAATTATTTATAATTTCTTTTAGAAAACTGTTACGCGACTTGGAGGGACTGGTTTCATTAGCAATTCCCCAAAATGTCAAAGCACATCTGTTTCTATCTCTCATTATCATTTCAGAATGCATAGTCAATGCTTTCTGCAGAGTTGCTTTACTAGTGAAATCTATATTTTGCCAAAGTGGTATTTCTTCCCACAGCATGAAACCCATTTTTTCAGCCAATCTTACGATGTACTCATTTTGAGGATAATGTGCCAGTCGTATCAAATTAGCTCCCAATGCCTTTGCTTCGGATAACAGAGCTACTGCGTCTTGTTGAGAGAAAGCTCTACCTTGTCTCTGAGCTATTTCTTCATGAAAACTGATACCCTTCATAAAAACAGGACTACCATTCAGATAAATTTGTTTCCCTTTGACATAAAGATTTCTAAATCCGAGTTCTTCTTTAATAGTATCGCTGCGAGTAGCCAGTTGAACCA
>USSR01000034.1 GCA_900557355.1 uncultured Bacteroides sp. | reverse complement strand
TATTAAGGGATATCTGAAACGCGAGACAGAAGAAAAGGAGCACGCCGGCTTATCCGTGCAGGTGCGGATGCCATCATCGGACACCATCCGCATGTCATTCAGAAAGAAGAATATTTTAAAGGTAAGCCTATTTTCTATAGTCTAGGCAACTTCGTGTTCGACCAACGAAAACCGGAAACATCACAAAGCCTGATTGTGCAGCTCAATTTCACCTCTATAGGATATAGTATAAAACTTCATCCTGCAACAATTAATAATTGCAAACCGGAATTACAATAATCAGACAAAACCAAAGGGGATAACTGCCAACATTATACTATTTACCAACAAATATCATCATCCCTCTATCTTGAAATCCACTAGATTTTGCACATTAAATAGCTTTCCAGAAAGCTTGGAAATCGCGATATCTACCGTAACAAACCAGCTCATCTCCCTCTTCCACTTTCTCATCCGCCGGTAATTCATTCTTTACATGAAGCTCCATTAAAGAAATGCCCAAGCAATTGGTTATTTTATTGGCTCTCTTCAACCCTATCATCTTTAAATGAAACTCTTCATCCAAATTCAACTCATTCACAAAATATCCTACAAATTTCTCCGGAACCGTGAACTTCACAACATAATAATCCTGATCGATGCGGAATCCTTCCATATTCGTTCCAAAATCAAGCAATTGCACCAAGCTGCGGGCAGCATCTTCTTCCGGAGTCAGGATTCGCTCAAGTTCAAAAGCCTCAAGCACCGCTTTATGTACGGCATCAATAGCACGGGCAAAGATTCGGGAAACCTTTTTCTGCTTCAATAGGGCAACAACACGTATCGATGCACCAAAATTCTCACCAATCGCTACAATTACTATATCCACACTATTCAATGGCAACACTGATAATGATTGTTCGTCAGTGGCATCAATGACAAAAGCTGTAGCAACCTTATCTTTGATGGAGTCTACACGACTTTCGCTTATATCCGCACCTATAATTTCGTGTCCCAAGGCGGACAGTTCTTCCGCCAACACATGGCCGTAATTTCCTAAACCAATAATAATATACTTCATAGCTTTAGTTTATTATGATGTTATCACTTGGATAACGGTATTTTGTATTCTTTTTCTGTTTGACGATTCCCAACATCAATGTTATTAACCCCACACGACCAATAAACATCAACAAAGACACCAATAGTTTGCTCGCGTCACACAAATGAGGGGTCAGGTTCAAACTGGAACCCACGGTACTAAGCGCAGAGACACATTCGAAAGTCAATGCCATAATGGAAACACCCGGTTCGAGTATGCTCAATGTGAAAATAAAAATGAATAAGACTCCCAATGACATGACTACTGTTGCATTGGAACGCCGGATTGAATCGTAAGACAATTCCCTGCCGAACACTTCCACTCGTTCAGTGCCACGCAATACGGCTACAAGATTCAGAACTACGACCGCAAAAGCATTCACTTTCACACCACCTGCCGTGGACTGTGATCCACCGCCCACCCACATCAGGAATAGATAAACCAACAATGTCTGCACGCTCAATGATGCCAGGTCGACACTGCTGAAACCGGCTGTTCGCGGACAAGTGGCATTAAAGAAAGCTTGTGTCCACTTATCTGCCACAGGCATACCGGCAAAAGAACCATTCCACTCAAAAGCAGCAATAGCCAATGTGCCGATTAATAAAAGCAGAAAAGTCATGATTAACACGATTTTCGTATTCAGGTTATAGAGGTGCTGCATTTTATGCCGATCCAGTTTGCGGGTACGAATCAATTTCCAGAAACGACGGAGGTGATACAATACAATATCCTTGAAATTGACAAGGATGGGGAAACCGATACCACCAAATATAATCAATAGAGAAACGGTAATAAACAGCCAATTGTGGTTAGTCATCACCATCGGATTTCCTAAATTGCCGGAAAGCGTAGAAAAGCCCGCATTGCAAAAAGCTGAAATAGAATGGAAAGCAGCAAAACCCAACTCTCCTTCCAGAGTCATTCCCAACGTTCCGTGAATACTAAACCAAATCGAAACCATACCGATCCCTTCAATCACTAAAGTGAAGCCTAATATATATAATAAAGTAGACAGCAAAGAACCTAATGAATTGGAACTAACCATATCACGCACAACAAGCTGGTTGTAAATGGAGGTATTCCCCATGAAGAACATGGCGAAGAAACTGGTTAATGTCATCACTCCCAATCCGCCAATCTGAATCAGCAGGATAATGACAACTAATCCTGAAGTGGTGAATGTAGTAGACACGTCTACCGGTACCAAGCCTGTAACGCATACGGCACTGGTAGCGGTAAATAAAGAGTCTACCCAGGTGATACCATTTACCGTGCAGCGCGGAAGCATCAACAAGCCTGCTCCAATCAGAATAATAGCCATAAAACTGACTGCCAATATCAAAGACGGATTGGTACGCCGTCCTAACAGACGCACCAGCCCATTGGACAGATTGAGGAAAGAAAGGACTAACAATAACAAAAGATGATAAAACTTCCCATGTAAGAATTCCCAAATATGCAAAATAGCTCCTTCTTCTTCCGGACGATGGAATATAACAGGTACTAACGTGAAATATAACAATCCACTCAAGATCCAAGCTAATCGCCGGTATTGTTTTTTGGTATTCCGGTATTCCAGCGAGATATGTAAAGTTACATCAATCAGAAAGATGATCCAGACAGTTTTATACAATGTCTGTAAATTCGCCACTTCATCAATAGACAAGGGAAAGCCATGTTCATATACTACTCCGACAATCAATAATAATGACGCCAGATAGGTGAGTGCTTCTACCAGCCCTAACAAGATACGCACATAGGGTTTTAGGAGTTTATTCTGATACAATAAAAACTTATGATAAATCTTCATATCATCTTTTTTAACAGGGTCGTGCAAACTTAACTAAAATAACGATCAAACACGATTCTTTGTTGACAAAATTTTCTGAATATTAAAAATTTGACTACTTTTGGCAACAGAAAACTAAAAAACTACAATATTATGAGTGAAAAAAGAAAACGGTATATTCTACCGGAAGAAGAAATTCCACATTACTGGTACAACATTCAGGCCGATATGGTGAACAAGCCTATGCCTCCGTTGCACCCGGGAACCAAACAACCGCTGAAAGCAGAAGATTTATATCCGATTTTCGCAAAAAAGCTGTGTCATCAGGAGCTAAATCAGACGGATGCATGGATCGAAATACCGGAAGAAGTGCGTGAAATGTACAAGTACTACCGCAGCACTCCGCTGGTTCGTGCTTATGGTTTGGAAAAAGCACTCGGCACTCCGGCTCATATCTATTTTAAGAACGAAAGCGTAAGCCCTATCGGTTCGCATAAGTTGAACTCTGCATTGGCACAAGCTTATTATTGTAAAGAAGAAGGAGTTACCAACATTACCACTGAAACTGGTGCCGGACAATGGGGAGCCGCTCTTTCTTACGCAGCCAAGGTTTTCGGCCTGGAAGCTGCCGTTTATCAGGTAAAAATCAGTTATGAACAAAAACCATACCGCCGCAGCATCATGCAGACTTTCGGAGCACAGGTCACTCCTTCTCCATCTATGTCTACCCGTGCCGGTAAGGATATTCTGACGAAACACCCCACTTATCAAGGTTCATTGGGAACTGCTATTTCGGAAGCTATCGAACTGGCACAAATGACTCCCAACTGTAAATATACGCTCGGTTCCGTACTTAGCCACGTGACTCTCCACCAGACTATTATCGGACTGGAAGCTGAAAAACAAATGGAAATGGCAGGCGAATATCCGGATATCGTGATCGGTTGTTTCGGAGGTGGTTCCAACTTCGGAGGTATCTCTTTCCCGTTCATGCGCCACACCATACAGGAAGGGAAAAAGACTCGTTTCGTTGCTGCCGAACCTGCTTCTTGTCCGAAACTGACACGTGGTAAGTTCCAGTATGACTTCGGTGATGAAGCCGGATATACCCCGTTGCTACCTATGTTTACTTTGGGACATAATTTTGCTCCTGCTCATATCCATGCCGGTGGACTTCGTTATCACGGCGCAGGTGTAATCGTTTCACAGTTACTCAAAGATAATCTGATGGAAGCGGTAGATATACAGCAATTGGAGTCTTTCGAAGCCGGTTGTCTGTTTGCGCAGTCTGAAGGTATTATTCCGGCTCCCGAATCCAGCCACGCTATTGCGGCGGCTATCCGCGAAGCTAACAAATGTAAGGAGACAGGAGAAGAGAAAGTGATTCTTTTCAATCTTTCGGGTCATGGTCTGATCGATATGGCTTCTTATGATAAGTATTTGGCCGGTGATCTGGTGAATTATACATTGAATGACGAAGATATTCAGAAGAATTTAGACGAGATAGGAGATTTAGCTAAATAAATTACCTACCAGTTTCAAGTTTCACCACCGATTACACAGATTAACACAGATTTAATTGTAATTCGAAGATTGTCGATATAAAAATCCGTGCTAATCTGTATAATCGGTGGTATTTTTTCATTCCCTATATTTACTTTCTCTCTATTGAATACCTCCATATAAAAGATTTTGCTATCTTTGATGCCATTATTAATCTTATGAACTAATAATGAACAGCCTTAAAAAAACAACAATCTGTCTACTCTTTCTATGTATAGGGGTTAATTGCGTTTTTTCTGAAGTTCCGGAGCAAATTAACTTCTCTTATATTTCTATTAACGAAGGATTGTCACAAAGCACCGTATTTTCTATCGATCAGGACCAAAGAGGTAATATGTGGTTCGCGACCTATGATGGAGTAAACAAGTATGACGGGTATTCATTTACAGTTTATCAACATAATGAAGAGGATCCGAACAGTATTGCTAATGACATTTCACGAATCGTAAAAACTGACAGTCAGGGACGTGTCTGGATCGGTACGCGGGATGGTTTGTCATATTATGACGAAGAAAAAGACAAATTCAGAAATTTCTTCTACGAGAAAAAAGGCAAACGGCAACAAATCAATGGTATTGCAGAAATCTCACCGGAACAGTTGCTTATAAGCACACAAGAAGGTCTGACTATGTTCGATATTAAAGAATCACGATTCGTTGATGATTCTTTTAGTACCGCTATGCACAAGCTTATAGCTTCAGCTCTTTACAGACAGGGGGATATTATCTATATCGGTACCCCGGTCGACGGGCTTTACAGCTATTCCATTCCTCAAAAGAAACTGGAAAAGATTACTCCGATAACGGAAACAAAACAGATTCAAGCCATTTTGCAGCAATCTCCTACCCGTATATGGGTAGCTACCGAAGGAGCCGGTCTGCTTCTGCTCAATCCGAAAACGAAAGAGGTCAAGGCTTATCATCATTCTTCTTCCAATCCTAAAAGTATCAGTTCCAATTATATCCGCTCTCTGGCACTGGATTCGCAAAATCGCTTATGGATAGGAACGTTCAATGATCTAAACATTTATCATGAAGGAAGCGATTCTTTCGTTTCCTACAGTAGCAGTCCGGTAGAAAACGGCAGTTTGTCACAACGTTCGGTTCGCAGTATCTTTATGGATTCGCAAGGAGGTATGTGGCTTGGAACCTATTTCGGGGGATTGAACTATTACCATCCTATCCGCAACAGATTCAAGAATATCCAGCGTATTCCCTATAAGAATTCTCTAAGCGATAACGTAGTCAGCTGCATTACGGAAGATAAGGATAAGAACTTATGGATAGGAACGAATGATGGTGGTTTGAATCTGTATAATACAAAGACACAACAGTTTACGCACTATATCTTACAGGAAGACGAACGGGAAATCGGTATTGGTTCCAACAATATCAAAGCCGTATATGTAGATGAACAAAAATCACTTGTATATATAGGGACACATGCCGGCGGACTGACTGTTCTCCATCGAAACAGTGGAAAAATGGAAAGTTTCAATCAGCTGAACAGCCAGTTGGTGAATGAGAATGTATATGCAATTCTTCCTGATAAAGGGGGAAATCTCTTATTGGGGACATTAAGTGCTCTGGTTAGTTTTAACCCGGAAAAAAAGAGTTTTACCACCATTGATAAGGAAAAGGACGGTACTCCATTTACTTCACAACGAATCACAATCCTGTTCAGAGATTCCCATAAACGGCTTTGGGTCGGGGGTGAGGAAGGTATATCTGTCTTTCAGCAGGAAGGAATCGAGATAGAAAAGGTGCCTATTCTGCCGGAATCATCTGTAACAAAGACGTTTACCAATTGCATTTACGAGGCTGCCAACGGTATCATCTGGGTAGGTACGCGTGAAGGTTTCTACTGTTTTAATGAAAAAGAAAAGAAAATCAAACGATATACTACGGCTAACGGTTTGCCTAACAATGTGGTATATGGTATTCTGGAAGATACTTTCGGACGTCTTTGGGTAAGTACCAACCGTGGTATTTCCTGTTTCAATCCGGAAACAGAGAGGTTCCGTAATTTTACGGAATCCGACGGATTACAGAGTAATCAGTTTAATACTTCTTCGTTCTGCCGTACTTCGAGCGGTCAGATGTATTTCGGAGGTATCAACGGGATCACTACTTTCCGCCCGGAACTGTTGCTGGATAACCCTTATACGCCTCCGGTAGTTATCACTAAACTTCAACTGTTTAACAAGACAGTTCGCCCGGATGATGAAACCGGTATCCTGACTAAGAATATCAATGAGACAGAAAGTATCACCCTGAAATCATGGCAAACTGCTTTCACGATTGAATTTGTAGTATCCAATTATATTTCCGGACAACATAATACTTTCGCTTATAAACTGGAAGGATATGACAAAGAGTGGTATTATCTGACAGATAAACGTACTGTCTCCTACTCCAACCTGCCACAAGGCACTTATCACTTTTTGGTAAAAGCTGCCAATAGTGACGGAAAATGGAATACTGTACCTACAATGTTGGAAATCATAGTTCTCCCTATCTGGTACAAGACCTGGTGGGCAATCATGATTTTCCTCGCCACTTTTATCGGGTTTATCACTTTCGTCTTCCGCTTCTTCTGGATGCGTAAGAGTATGGAAGCGGAACTGGAACTTGAACGCAGGGACAAGGAGCATCAAGAAGAAATCAACCAGATGAAGATGCGTTTCTTCATCAATATTTCGCACGAGCTTCGCACGCCGTTAACTCTCATCTTAGCTCCTTTACAAGAAATAATCAATAAGATTAGTGATCGCTGGACTCGTAACCAACTGGAATATATCCAACGCAACGCCAATCGTCTGTTGCATCTTGTCAACCAGTTGATGGATTATCGCCGTGCCGAATTGGGAGTTTTTGAGCTGAAAGTAAAGAAAGAGAATGCGCATCAACTGATACAGGATAATTTCTTGTTCTACGATAAACTGGCACGCCACAAGAAGATTACTTATACTCTCCACTCCGAACTGGAAGAAAAAGAGGAACTTTTCGATCCGAATTATCTGGAACTGATCGTTAATAACCTGCTTTCAAATGCTTTCAAATATACAGAAAGCGGGCAAAGCATTACTGTTACGTTGAAAGAGGAAAACAATTGGCTGGTACTGCAAGTTAGTGACACCGGTATTGGTATTCCTATCAACAAGCAGGGAAAAATATTCGAACGTTTCTATCAGATAGAGAGTGAGCACGTAGGAAGTGGCATCGGGCTGTCATTGGTACAACGTTTGGTGGAACTGCATCACGGACGTATTGAGTTAGACAGTGAAGAAGGCAAAGGCAGTACTTTCTCTGTTTATCTGCCACAGGATATAAACATCTATAAATCTTCCGAATTAGCTTCTAATGACGCTAAAAATGAGGAGGACCAAGTTTATTCTACCAACTCGAAAGAGATGTATTTCATTGATACGGAAAAAGTAGAAAACGAAACGATCGAAACCGGTGACAAGAAACGTGGTACGATTCTTATCGTAGAAGACAATAATGAAATTCGCCATTATCTAAGTAGCGGACTTGCCGAACTTTTCAATACACTGGAAGCCGGAAATGGTGAAGAAGCCCTGGAAAAGCTGAAAGAGAATGAAGTGGACATTATTGTGACTGATGTCATGATGCCTGTGATGGATGGTATCAAGCTATGCAAGAATGTGAAGCAGAATATCCGTACCTGTCACATTCCTGTGATTATCCTGTCTGCCAAAAGCGAAACCAAAGATCAGATGGAAGGCCTGCAAATGGGCGCAGATGATTATATCCCGAAACCATTCTCGCTGGCTATCCTGACTACGAAGATACAGAATATGATGCGTACCCGCAGGCGTATGCTTGAACGGTATTCCAAATCTCTGGAAGTGGAACCGGAAAAGATTACGTTCAATGCCATGGATGAAGCTTTGTTGAAACGTGCCGTTGCCATCGTAGAAAAGAATATGGATAATATTGAATTCTCTACCGACGAGTTCGCCAGAGAAATGAATATGAGCCGTTCTAATCTGCACCTCAAATTGAAAGCTATCACAGGTGAATCGACTATCGACTTTATACGCAAGATTCGTTTCAATGAAGCGGCAAAATTACTGAAGGATGGCCGTTATACAATAGCAGAAGTCAGCACAATGGTAGGATTTAATACGCCGTCTTACTTTGCTACGAGTTTCAAAAAGTATTTCGGATGTTTGCCTACAGAGTATATTAAGAAGGCAAAGGGATAAACAACTAGAGAGGTAAATCCAAAAATATTATGATTTTTACGGAATCCAATCCATAAAAATCATAATATTTTTGGATTGGAAGAGAGTTTATACATAACAAACAACCCCAATGTATAAAACAGTACTTTTCTTTTTTTCAGTAGGGTTTTGAGCTAAATTCATAGTTACAAGGATTAATCTAGCACAATAGTCTTTTTAATAATTCTTCTTGGAGCTATTATTTTCTTCGTTCCCTAATAAATTTGCGTTCCACTTAAGTAGAGCGATAGTTCGACTTAAGTGGAACACAAACTAGAATGTAGAGCTAATTATTATTTATAGAAGATAGGAAACTAAACACAGTATTAAGACAGCTTATCTCTTATTGACAACTAGCGTTTAGTTCGTCTCCGTACCGTTTCCCTTCCGTATCAAAATGAATTAGTTCATTTCATAAAAGAATAGGATGAAAGTTACATTATGATGTATAAAAAGCTTAATATCAGCCTAAAAACCGTTCTTCTAAACATTATTAATATATGATTCAACAATATTAATATCAAAAAATCATTTTTTGAACAAAGTGTGAACAAGACAAATCATCATTTCTAAATAAACAGATTACATTTGCAAACAGTAAAATATAACTTTTAATAATTAAAACCTAATAAAGTATGAAGAACATCTTCTTTATTTGTATGTTCGGTCTGCTAGCATTTGCCGGATGCTCAGACAACGAGGAGGAAATATTGACCGGAGGCAATATAGACATAGATATGCTTCCTCCTAATCAGCCTAATGATGTGATCGATGAAAAACTATTTGCAGTTATCAATCTTGATTATCCAGGACTGGAAAAAGCCAAAGAATTTTATAATTCAGGGAAATACTACTATGCAGTAAATGAATTATTAGAGTATTACAGAAATCGAACAAGTGTCATCAACCCTAATATCCAACTGATGAACACACCAATTACGGCATCTGAACTAAATATAGCTGACCAAGCATTAGAAAACAGATTTTATGTTAGAGGTTTTGCAGAGCGAGTCGAAGATGGAAAAGAGATCTATTATTCTTTTACTAAAGATAATAAAATAGACTGGTCGTTCATTCCCAGTAAAGTCACTGACCAAGAATTTAAATATCAGATTCATCGCCATCAATGGATGCTCCCACAAGCAAAAGCCTATCGCACAAGTCGTGATGAAAAATATGCAGAATCATGGATCAATGTTTACTCGGATTGGCTTAAGACTTTTCCTTATGAAGAAGGAACAACATTCCCCGAAGAAGGAGGACAAGAGAATGATGTTGATTATCAATGGAAAGGTTTACAGGTAGCTGAAAGAGTTATCTCACAAATAGATATCATGACTTATTTCATTCAATCTAAAAATTTCACGCCAGAATGGCTCTCTGTCTTCTTGACAGCATTTGCCAAAGAAGTAGAATGTATTCGTTTGAATTATTATAAAGAAGGTAACATTCTGGTTACCCAAGCACAAGCTGTAGCAATGGCAGGCATACTCATGCCTGAGTTCAAGAATGCTAATGAATGGCTATCAGAAGGTTCTCAGAAACTAGGAGAACAAATAGATAAACAGTTCCTTGCAGATGGAGTACATTACGAATTTGATATTAGCTACCACGTTGGTGCCATCTCTGATTTTTATGAAACTTACAGAATAGCTCAATTAAATAATAAAGCCGGCGGATTTCCGGCAGGATACCTTGAGAAGTTAAAATTACCAGCTCATTTTGTCATGGATATCACTTATCCCAATTACAGTGTAGAAAACTTTAATGATACCCGTTCCAGTCGTTTAGGAAAAAGTGTACTCATTAAAAATTTCAAAAAGTATGCAGAAATGTTCCCAGATGATCAAGAAATACAATGGGTGGCTTCAGAAAGACTAAGTGGATCCACACCTACTTATTTACAAAAAGCTTATACGAATGGAGGGTATTATATTCTGCGTAATAAATGGGATGACCAATCTATGATGATGATACTAAAAAACAACAATACTAATAAAAAATATCACTGTCAACCAGATAACGGTACATTTAGTTTATATAAAGGAGGACGTAATTTCTTCCCTGACGCAGGGTCATACGCATACAGTGGGAGCGATAGAGAGAGCTATCGCGAAACAGCCAGACATAACACGTTAACCATAATGAGTAAAACAATACCTGACGATAGTATGAAAGGAAAATTGCTTCAATTAACAACAAAGACGGATGAATCAACATCCTATGATGTCTTGGTTACTGAAAATCCGACATATACTGTTTCAGCTGAAAAACATCTGAATTTGACCCATCGCCGTTCTGTATTTTTTGTTAATCAAAAGTTCTTTGTTATAGTAGATGAAGGATATGATACCACAGCAGACCATAACAGTAACATCAATGTGAATTTTCATTTATGTCCTATTGAAAACGCATCAAGCGATGTTGTAATAGACGAAGGACAAAAAGACAGCCATATTTACGGTGCACATACGGCTTTTAGCGACAATAATAATATCATGCTTAGAACCTTTGTTGAAACAGCCAACAATTATAGCGCATCCGTAAAAACGACTAATACTTCTAATGATATAGGACAAAAAACCGAACGTAAAGGTTATCAAGTTACCATACGCAAACCTAAAATAGAAAATGGTGCTGCAAGATTCATCAGTATAATATACCCAATTAATGAAGGTACGGAAGCAGCAAACATCAATATGACAGCCACATTTACAGATATAGCAGATGATGAGGTCGCTGGAACATTCCATGCAAATGGAACATCAGTAAAAGTAATTATTGATAATAAAGAATATAATTTGTCATACACACTTAATTAATATATCTAAGAAATGAAACATACATTATTAAAAACCAAATCAAGGCTTATAATGAGTCTGATGATAGTTATAATGGGTGTAGTTTATACATCTTGTGATGATACAGAAACTACCGATTCTACTAAATTCACAATATTCTACTCAGGCATGACTGATATAGGTCCTTCGATGAGTGGAAGAATTAGTAGCCCAACTTATAAAGGAAATACACCTTCTGACTTTGCTATAACCAAAGTTACTTTAAAAGGTGAAGCCTATTCCGGAGATTGTTTTACTATCGACCCGAATGATGGATTCATATCTATAAATAGCACCAAAGATATGCAAGTTGGCCTATATAAATTATCCATATCATGCATATCCGGAGGGAATTATTATGAATTTAAAGATATTGTAGAAATAAACTTTTTGAAGGCCGTCCCCGATGGAATTACAGTGGAACCCAACAAACTCCAAGTCAAATATAATGATATTATTGATGAAACAAGTGAAGTAGAACTACCAACAGCGCAAGTCAAGACAGATGGAGATCATGTAACCATTACCAAATATGAGATTGCCAAAAGTGACTATTCAAAATACTTCGACATCACTAAAAGTGGAAAAATAAGTATTATCAAAGGTAGCACAGCACTTCTTCCCGGTATTTATAACATCTCATTAAAACTAACAACCGGAGCTTCTTCTGAAGATGAAGGAATATTTGAGAATGCACTAGAAATAAATGTCACGTCAGCACCTTTTGGTTTGGAGTACACTCCTAACGAAGATATGCTAGAAGCTGAAAACGACAAAAGTGGAAAGACCTCATTTCAGAGTAATGCGCCTGCACTTAAAGGTTCATTAGAAGGAATAGAATATTCTATAAAAAATATTACCCCTACAACAGATAAAATTAAAATAGATCCAACTACCGGAGTTCTTTCCGTTGACAAAGACCACGGATTGCAAAGTGGAAATAACTATGTCATCTCAATACATGTTAAAAACAATTTTGGAGAAGAAGATTTCAATAATGCATTTACACTACAAGTCGTAGAATACATTGAGCCAATTTCAGGATTCGAATATGAAACAAGTATTGATAAATATCAATATTCAAAGTTCACCATTAGTCCTAAGGAAGGGTTGAAAGGAGATAATATCCAATTCAGCTTGATTAATGAACCGGATGCATTAAAGGGGCAGATAGAATTTGACGCCCAAACCGGAACAATTTCTGTAGAAAAAGGGAATACTATTCCACAAGGAAATTATCCTCTTACCGTGAGAGCGACTAACTCTAAAAACGCAGAAAATCCTGCAGATGCAACATTTACTCTGAATATCATTGAGAATCCTAATTACTTCACTGATATTCGTTATGGAAACAACATTGATGTACCAGAAGAAAATAATGCTAATCAATTTAGAATTACAGAAGATAATGAAGCTAATGCGGATGCTACATTAAAAAGCTTCACTTTCCCAAGTCCACAAACAGGGCTTAAAGGGAATGTATCGGTCGCATGGAGCATCAAGAACGGAAATAATTGTGACAACTTAACAATCGATAGCAATACAGGAAAAATCAGTTTCAATCAAGAAGCTACATGGCCCGCAGATAAAAATGAAGTCAAAGCAAATACAATAGGATTTTGTTATGTTACAGCAACAGCCGGAACAGATAAAGATAGCCAGATATCTCAAACAACTCTTGTATTTATTCATTATGACTTAAAAGCAAATAATGGAGTACATATCCATTATAATCCTTTTGTCTTCCAAGCTGATCCGAAAAATGGTGGTAATTCAACAGTTCCGTTGGTTACAGTTAACGGAATAACTACAACTTCTAATTTCGCATTAGATTACCGCCGTTCATTTAACTACTATCCCACAGAAGGCACTTTAGTAAAAGGAGCACCCGGAACTGCCGGTTCATTCTTAAATGAACTATGGACTACATATTATAAAGCTATGGATATAAAACTATCAACCGGGTCTAGGAATCCGATGTCATATTACGGCAGCGTATACGACATGAGCCATAGTAAGAAATTACCTAATCAATCGGATAGACTATCCGTAGCATTAGCCTATGTAGTTCCTAATGACCTGACTATACATATCAGTCCGAATATCTGGAAAAATAGTAATGGAGAATATGCTAATGGAATTATGGTTGGAGAAATGACTTTCCTTACAAATGTCACCGTTGATACAACAGAAACCGGAGAATCATTAAAAAATGGAAAGAAAATAGCACCTATCATCATATGGTTTGACAAAAAATTTATTAAATAATGAGCAAAACATCATTAACTATGTATAATACAATCACTAAATCAATAAAACTAAGAGGGTATATCACCCTCTTAGCACTGATTTTCACAATCAGCTTACAAGCCCAGAACATAACTGTAAAAGGTGTTGTTGTAGATGAAACAGACACTCCGCTTATCGGAGCAACAGTTATGGTAAAAGGTGCATCTACTGGTGCTATTACTGACTTCGACGGAAACTTTACGTTAACAACTTCAAAAGGTTCAATAATATCTTTCTCATATATTGGATATAAAACCCAGGAGATTAAATATACCGGACAATCTCCTATGAATGTTAAAATGGTACCAGATAATAAAACTTTAGACGAAGTTGTTGTTGTCGGATATGGTTCCATGAAGCGAGGTGATTTGACAGGTTCTGTTGCATCCGTCGCTTCCAAAGACATTGAAGGCTATAAAAGCAGTTCTGTTATGGGAGCTTTAGGAGGACAAATTGCCGGAGTACAAATTACCCAAACCGACGGTACACCGGGAGCTGGATTTAATATCAACATCCGTGGTGTAGGTACTTTAACAGGAGATGCTTCTCCACTTTATATCGTAGATGGTTTTCAAGTAGATAATATCGATTATTTATCGAACTCCGATATTGAATCTATAGAAGTTTTAAAAGATGCCTCTTCTGCCGCTATCTACGGTGCGCGCGCAGCCAATGGAGTGGTTATGGTTTCCACCAAGTCAGGTAAAGTAGGACGCCCTGTAATTAACTACAACGGCTCTGCAAGTTATCGTAAGATTTCAAAAATGTTAGATGTACTTTCTCCTTATGAATTCGTTAAATTGCAAGGAGAAATAAAACCCGAATATGCAAATTCCTACTATAAATCAGGAAATGATGATAATGGAATTCCTTATCTTTATCAATCAGCGGAAGATTATATCGGAATGAAAGGAGTAGACTGGCAAGAAGAGACTTTCAATCCGACATGGTCACAAGACCATAATCTATCCATCTCAGGCGGTAGTGATAATACCAAATATACAGCTTCATTTTCCCGTTATATTGAAAATGGTATTTTTAAGAATAGTGGATTTGATAAAACGACAGGTAAAATTCGCTTTAATCAAAAGATAACAAAAAACATCACTTTTGATACAACTGTTAATTACGCACAAACGAACCGTAAAGGCGTGGGAACTTCCGCAGACTCCGGACGTTTTAATATGTTAGCACAAATTCTAAGTGCACGTCCAACAGGTGGTCTGAAGCTGACAGATGAAGAATTATTAAATTCTGCTATTGACCCTGAAATGCTAGAGACTGGAGAAAGCCTTGCGCAAGTCAATCCTGTCATGCAAACCGAATCCGTTACTAATGATAAACGTGGAGAAATGTGGTCAGCCAATGCATCTGTTACCTGGCAAATTATTAAAGGATTAACATTTAAGACAGCTGGTACTTATAATACAACTGACAGCAGAACTGACATTTTTTACAAAACTGGTTCTAAAGAAGCATATCGTAATGGAGAAAAACCGTATGGCCGAACTCAAATGGGACGCGACGTACGTTGGACTAATTATAATAACATCACATGGAAACAAAAAATTAAAAAACATACTTATGATGTGATGTTAGGCCATGAAGTTTCATTCAAAAGCAGCGAATATCTATTAGGAGAAGCGATGGATTTCCCATTTGATAATCTGGGCAATGACAATTTAGGCATCGGAGCTACTCCTAGTAAAGTGAGCTCCAGCTATAGTGACAAGATGCTACTATCCTTCTTCGCCCGTGGTAACTATAATTATGACAATCGCTATTTATTAACAGCGACAATACGTGCAGATGGTTCTACTGTATTCTCCCAAAAGAATAAATGGGGTTACTTTCCCTCTTTCTCAGCTGCTTGGCGTGTTTCTGAAGAAGCATTCATGAAAGATATAAAATGGTTGTCAAACTTTAAAGTTCGCTTCGGTTGGGGTACTGTCGGTAATGACCGTATTTCAAACTATTTATCATTAGATTTATATGAAGCCAGTAAATATGGAGTAGGTAATAATACAGTAACGGTATTGACACCGAAACAACTCAAAAACGCTAACCTGAAATGGGAAGGTTCCAATACTGTGAACTTAGGTGTAGATCTTGGGTTCTTTGATAGTCGCCTAAATATTACAGCAGACTTCTTTATCAAAAACACAAAAGACCTCTTGCTAGCTCAGTCACTTGCACACATTACAGGTTTTAACTCACAAATGCAGAACATTGGTAAGATCCAAAATAAAGGATTTGAATTAAATGTGAACAGTATTAACATACAAACAAGAGATTTTACTTGGAATACGAACTTTAATATATCATTTATCAAAAATACATTAAAGTCACTTGCTTCCGGTGTAGATGCGATGTATGCACGTTCCGGATTCGACAGCAACTTCACCGCATATGATTACATAGCCAAAGTCGGTGAATCTTTAGGATTGATCTATGGATATGAGTTTGATGGGATCTACCAAAGTTCTGATTTTTACACAAAACCAGGCGATCCTACATTGTATTTAAAAGACGGAGTCGTTAATGACCCGCGCTATAGTACAAAAGAGCCTTTAAGACCGGGTGTAGTAAAATATAAAGATCAAGACGGAGATGGTAAAATTACAACCAAAGACCGTACTGTCATCGGTTCTGCAATCCCCAAATGGTATGGAGGTATCACCAATACACTAAATTATAAAGGGATTGACTTCAGTTTCATGCTACAATTCAATTACGGCAATGACGTTTATAATGCAACCCGTCTATATTCAACTCAATCAAGAAGCGGACGTAGAAATATGCTGGCTGAAGTAGCGGATCGCTGGAGTCCGACCAATGCATCCAATAAAGTACCTTTATATAATGGATACATTACCAATGATGTCTATTCACGTTTTGTAGAAGACGGTTCATTCCTTCGTTTGAAAAATATAACATTAGGTTATACTTTACCTAAAAAATGGACAAGTAAATTCTATGTATCCAGACTTCGTGTTTATGCTACAGGACAAAACTTATTCTGTGTTACAGGATATAGTGGTTATGATCCGGAAGTAAGTACAGCAGGGAGCAATCCGATGACTCCTGGACTAGATTGGGGTGCATATCCAAAGAGTAAAGTATTTACTTTTGGGCTTGATATTCAATTTTAATAATAAATTAAGTACAATGAAAAAGATTCTATACTATATAGCAATATCAGTAATATGTGCATTACCTTTTAATTCTTGCACATTAGACGAAGAAACCAGCACCGATGTAGAAAAGAAAAACTTTATGCGAGATGCTAAAGAGGCAGAGATTGTATTACAAGGCGTTTATCGTTCAACCATAGAAGATGGACAATATGGCTATCATTTATCTATATTGTTCAATTTAGGAACAGATATGGAGCAGGCAGAAGGAAATAGTACGGAAAACTATCGTATCATACCAGCCAATGCATTTCCTACCACTCAATCGGAAGTACAAACTACCTGGTCATCTTTGTATGCCGGTGTTTATAATGCGAATGATTTTCTAGAAAGAATCTCAAGCAAAATAAATACATACTCAGATACCGACCGGCAATTGGCCACTTTATATATAGCTGAAGCAAGAGCTTTAAGAGCTATGTTTTACTTTGAATTAGTGCGCAGATATGGTAATATTGCTCTTATGACCAATACAGAAATGTCGAAACAAGATCCAAGAACATTTGTTCAAGTAAAACCGGAAAAAGTGTATGAATTCATCGAAGATGACCTGCTTTACGCTAGTAGAATACTGCCCTATGCACAAGATGACCAATACCGCATCGATAACAGCTATCGTTTTTCCAGGGGAGCTGCTCTAGGCTTATTATCAAAAGTTTACGCCACATGGGCAGGATATCCTATATATGATGAGTCAAAATGGGAAGAAGCCGCTAAAACCGCCCGTACTTTAATAGAATCCGGCAAACATGCTCTTCTATCTGATTACGAACAATTATGGAAAAACACTTGTAACGGGGTTTGGGACCCAACAGAAAGCTTGATCGAAATATCATTTTACTCCCCTACCGTTTCAGGAAACAGTGATCCTGTAGGCCGTATTGGAAAATGGAATGGAGTTAAAACCACATCAATCGCAGGACAGCGTGGAAGTTGCGCAGGAAATGTGAAAGTGGTGCATACTTTCGTAACAGAATGGCGTGAACATCCTCAAGACTTGCGTTGCGATCTTTCCGTTGCCAATTATAAATACGATGATGATAAAGTACTTTGGACAAAAGGAAAAAATGATACAGATTATTCTGCTAAAGAAAAAGACAAAGACCCCAGTAAAGGACAAAAAGAAAAACAAAATTATACACCTGCTAAATGGGACATTGAAAAATATGTAACCACCAGTAAATTAATCAATAACGATAAATCGAATGTTAATTGGTATTTCCTACGTTATGCAGATGTACTTTTACTTTACGCAGAGGCTTTGAATGAATGGAAACATGGACCTACTGATGAAGCTTATGAAGCGATCAATATGGTGCGCCGTCGTGGATTTGGTAATCCTAGTAAGACGAGTATTTGTGATTTAAAAGATTTAAATGAAGAAGATTTTCGTAAAGCAGTCTATCAAGAAAGAGCTTATGAGCTGGCTTTTGAAGGACACCGCCGCATGGATTTAATCCGCTGGGGAATATATTATGAAACTATTCAAAAAACATACAATGATTTGCTTAACTGGTGGACTGCGGAAACTGAATTTAATTATGTTGTTTACAGACATACTGTAAAAGGTAAGCATGAACTATTTCCCATTCCACAAAGAGACATGGACTTGATGATTAAATTTAATCAAAATCCGAATTGGGAATAGTCCTCATTCTCTCCAATATGCCTTAATTAGGGCATATTGGAGAAAATTAAAACCTTTTTCAACAAAATCAAAACTTGAAAAGCAGAGTTCGAACTCCTTTTGGACAATCCTGCAACGGAAAGTTTTGCCTTTCGGTTACTTTTGCATCAGTTACAAAACTTCTAAAAACAATCACTTAAAATGAATAACATGAAAATGAAACTTGTTCTCTTTGCTTCGGTTAGTATTGCACTCGCGTCGTGCCAGACAGCTCCAAAGGAAGACTACAGTTGGATAAAAAAAGGACTGGATGTAGCTTCCGCCCAATTACAACTTTCTGCTGAAGAAGTTAGTGGTACAGGAATGCTGCCACGCTCCATCCGTACAGGTTATGACATGGATTTCCTTTGCCGTCAGTTGGAAAGAGATTCATTAACATTCAAAGATTCGCTACGCGCACAACCTACTGCTGACCAGCTAGGCAAACGCCGTCTCTGCAACGTTTATGACTGGACAAGTGGTTTCTTCCCCGGTTCATTATGGTATGCATACGAACTGACAGGAAACGATACACTGAAAACTCAAGCAATCGAATATACCAATCTTCTGAATCCGGTACGCTATTATAAAGGTACGCATGATTTGGGATTCATGGTCAACTGCAGCTATGGCAATGCAGAACGTCTTTCACCTAACGATACCATCGCTGCTGTGATGAGAGAAACTGCCGATAACCTCTGCGGTCGTTTCAACGACTCTATCGGTGCTATCCGTTCATGGGATTTCGGAACATGGAACTTCCCGGTTATTATCGACAATATGATGAACCTCGATCTTCTGTTTAATGTAGCAAAAGCGACAGGTGACAATAAATACAAAGACATTGCTATCAAACATGCTATGACCACCATGCATAATCACTTCCGTCCGGATTATACCTGCTGGCATGTAATAAGCTATAACAACGACGGTACAGTGGAAAGCAAACAAACTTTCCAAGGAAAGAACGATGATTCTTCATGGGCACGCGGACAAGCATGGGCTATATATGGATATACCGCTTGCTTCCGTGAAACAAATGACAGCATTTTCCTGAACTTTGCAAAGGATATAGCCAATATGATTATGGACCGCGTAAAAACGGAGGATGCCATTCCTTACTGGGATTATGATGCTCCTGTAACTAAAGAAACTCCGCGCGATGTATCTGCTGCCTCTGTCACTGCTTCTGCCATGATCGAACTAAGCACCATGGTTCCCGACGGACAGAAATATCTGGATTATGCGGAAAAGATTCTGAAGAGTTTGTCAAGCGACGCATATCTTGCAAAAGTGGGTGACAATCAGGGCTTCATTCTGATGCATTCTGTCGGTTCACTGCCTAACGGCTCTGAAATCGATACTCCACTGAACTATGCTGACTACTATTATCTGGAAGCATTGAAGAGATTCATGGAATTGAAGAAGTTGAAAGTTGAGAATGGAGAGTTGAGAGTGATCCAATAATACAAAAGCAAGAGTCTTTTCAATCGTAAATAGTAAATCGTAAAATCGTAAATTATATCATGAATAAAACTTTAAAGTACATCATTTTGCTTGCAATCGCATGTTTCGTAAGCAAGGGTTACGCCCAAGAACTGAAAAGC